>JBBRJW010000456.1:0-3774 GCA_038218705.1 Chthonomonadales bacterium
GCGATGTCGAGATAGATGCGCCGCAAATAGCGCGCGTCGTCTACAGGAGTGGCCGGCTTCACATCCTGAGCTTTCCACTCTCGCCGAACCATCTGATCGATGCCCGCCGCACTGAGCCCACCGACTGCCTGAGCCGTGCCAGTGCTTGAGACAGCCGCAGCGGCGACCGCCACGAACGCAGTAAGTCCAGCCACTCTTGAAGCTCGAATCATGGTGTGAACCCTCCACCGGAGCGCCGGCAGGCGCCGCGCGCAAATTGATCTATATCAATAAGATGGCAGACGAAAAAGCCGACCGGGAGTTCATCTCGGTCGGTCTGCATTCGGAAAATTGTTCGGCAGTCAGGGCGCCTGAGCGTCTGACGGCTCGACGCTCTCGCGCCAGAACCGCTCAACCCGCGGCCAGAGACTGGCCCTCGCGGCAGGAGGAAGGTGCTTTACGAACTCGCTGCCGTAAGAGCGGGAGAGAATGCGAGAGTCGAGAATACATACGATACCACGGTCGTCGCGCGTGCGAATCAGCCGGCCAAATCCCTGCTTCAGCCGAATCTGGGCCTGCGGAATGGAGTAGTCCCGGAACCAGTCTCCCCCTGCTTGAGTAATCGCCTCCGTTCGGGCACGGGTTATCGGGGAGTCCGGCACTGCAAAGGGAAGCTTGTCGATTATCACGCATGAGAGCGATTCGCCCTGGATATCAACCCCCTCCCAGAACGTCTGTGTTCCGAAGAGGCAGCCGGTGCCGCTCGCACGAAACGCCTCTACGAGCTTGCCAGGTGGCAGGTCCCCCTGCCGGAAGAGCGGAAATGGCGACCGGTCAACCAGGCGATCAAAGACCGTATTCAGCATGTACCGTGATGTAAAGAGCAGGAACGCCCTCCCGCCGCTCAACAGGAGAATACGCTCGACTTCACAGACTAGACGGTCGACGTATGCCGCCGTCGGCTCGGGCGCCGGGAGGTGGCCCGGAACGTAGAGCATGGCCTGCTTCTTGAAATCGAACGGGCTCCCGATGACAGCCTCCACCGCGTCCGCAGGGACCCCGAGTCGGGAGCGCTGGTACGAGAAGCCGCCCGAATTCGCGAGCGTAGCCGAAACCATTGTGACGCTGCCGCCGCGCTCGCGCATGCGCTTCCACAGAGCGTCCTCCAGCACTGCGGCCACTGAGATTGGCGTCAGATAGAGGGTGACGCGCGGCTCGCTCCGCGGGCCGCGGCCACCGGTGGAGATCTCGCCCCACCGGATAGCGTTCTCGTCCTTCTCGAAGAAGAGGCGGTGCAGCTCCTCCCTCGTACGGCCACAGATGCGCGCCAGGCCATCCGCTCGATCCCGAATGACTTCGTCGTCCCGAGCGATCTTAAGCAGATCGTTCTGCAGGGTTGAGATCGCCGCGCAGGCCGCACTCCCCTGCGCTTCCGCCTCCTGCCGCGTGGAGGCCTTCGGAAGCACGTCATCGAAGAAGAAGCTGCTCTTGCCCGCCTCAAGGAACGGCGCAAAGAGTGCGGAGCCGAGCATCTCCAGCGTGTCGAGGCGGCTGCGGTCGAGGTCAAGACCCTTGACGTGCTTGATACGGTCCGCGACCCCGGAGAGGCGTTTTGAGCTAAATTCTACGCCAAACGTTCTGGTGGCGACATCCTCCAGGTGATGGGCCTCATCGAAGATAACATGGTCGTAATCTGGCAGAAAGCCAGATTGCGAGTCGGTAAGTCGCAGGGCCAGGTCGCTGAAGAAAAGAGCGTGGTTCACCACGATGAGACTGCTCTCGGCGGCAGCCCAGCGCATGCGGTAGTAGTGGCACGTGTTGTAGAACGAGCACTCCTGCCCCCGGCAGGTCTCTGGCGTCGAGATGAGCTCGCTCCATGCCGAGAACGTAAAGCCGAGATCTGCCAGATCGCCTGTGCAATCTTCGGCAGCCGCCCACTTACGAACGCGCCGGAATTGTGGATCGGTCATCAGGAGCAGATCGCCCTGTGCGAGGTTGAGGCTCTGCTTACAGAGGTAATTCCCCCGGCCCTTCATAAGCTCAAAGGAGACCCGCTCCTCAGCGCCAGGAAAGAGCGACAGCACCAGAGGGATGTCCTTCTCAATGAGCTGGCTCTGCAGGCTGATGGTGTGGGTGCTGATGATGGTGCGCTTGCCTTCCAGCGCTGCACGCACGGCAGGAACGAGGTAGGCAAGAGTCTTGCCAACGCCCGTGCCTGCCTCGGCCAGACATGGCTTTCCAACGCGAAGAGCGTGCTCAATAGCCTCAGCGACTTCGAGCTGCTCACGGCGCAGCTCGTAGCCGGGCATCGCCTCAGCGAGAGGGCCATCGGGACCGAAAAAGGCTTCGAGCCCCTCCGGCGGGCCGCCGTGCCCTCGGCTCTTTCTACTAGTCTTGCGATTCGATGATGCCATGGAAGGAGGGCGTTTCTGCGCGGCTGGCGAGATAGGGAGACGTTTCTGCACTATTATACGCCAATCGAAGCGAAGTGGCAACCGGCCTTATCTAGCCGAGAAGCCAGTGTATTCTAGACTGGCAGACCTGGGCGGCGAGATATGCAGGGAGGCGCTGGAGGAGGCTGCTGACACGGAAAGGAGGCCAGGGTCATTGCTCGAGCCCGACCTCCTCGCCACTCGCTTCGAGAGACCCTATACGACAGACTGCGGAGTGCGATCGATAGTACCGATGGATTCCATTGGCACTAGCCCATTCATCTGTGCGGGTTCCAGCAGCATCTCCTTCGTATAGAGGAAATCATCGCGGCTGAAGTCCGAAAGCTCGAAGTCCTTACGCAGCACGATTGCGCCCGTGGGGCATGCGTCCTGGCAGAAGCCGCAGAAGATGCACCGGATCATATTGATCTCATACTTTGCAGCGTATCGCTCCCCTGGAGAGTAACGCTCCGCATCGGTGTTCTCATCGGCCTGAACATAGATGCATCGAGCCGGACAGGCCCCCGCGCAGAGGCTGCAGCCGATGCACTTCTCCAAGCCGTTATCGTAGCGGGTAAGGACATGCCGCCATCGCGTCCGGGGAAACTGCTCGCGCCGCTCTTCGGGGTACTGAATGGTCTCCGTCGGCTCGAGTTTGAGCTGCTGTTCAAGATAATGCTTGAATGTTATACCAAATCCAGTTGCCAGCGCTCGCGCACCGAGCAGAGGCGCTTCGGCCGTCTGGCGAGCTACGCCCGCCTTGCGCTTAAGGGACGCGAGGAAGTTCGTCGGCATCAGCTCCTCACTTCCTTATCGGTGTCGAGGTTGCGCGGTTTTAGCTCTATGAGCGTACCGGAGCTACCGTTCTTGATCTTCTCCTGCAGCTTGATAATCCCATAGATCAGGGCGTCGGGGCTTGGTGGACAACCCGGCACGTAAACATCGACCGGAACGATCTGATCGACCCCCTGAATGATGGCGTAGTTATTGTACACGCCACCCGAGCTCGCACAAGCGCCCATGCTGATTACCCACTTGGGATTCGGCATCTGGTCGTAGATCTGCCGGAGAACCGGCCCCATCTTCGTCGAGACGCGGCCGGCGACGATCATTACGTCGGCCTGGCGCGGGGAGGCGCGAAACACCTCCGCCCCAAATCGGCTCAGATCAAATCGCGACGAAACACTGGCCATCATCTCGATGGCGCAGCAGGCGAGGCCAAATGTCAGCGGCCAGAGGCTGTTGCGGCGCGCCCAGCTCACGAGATCGTCCAGCCGTGCCAGCACGAACGGCGACCCTCCGGGTCCGAACGCGGGCGTGGGCGTGGCCGAGTCGTGGAGTGAAATCTCTTGTACCGTGCGCG
>JBBRJW010000457.1:0-3764 GCA_038218705.1 Chthonomonadales bacterium
ACAAGGTCGGCACCCTCAGATTCAACACGGTCCGCGAGCGGGCGCGCATGGGAGTTCAGATAACCTGTCAGATCCTCGAGAGTGACGAACGGAAGCTCGTCGCTGTGAATACGGCCAGCGAGCGCGTCCTGCTCGATCCACGTCAGGAAGAGCTGCTCGCCAACGTAACCGCTGCTGTCGTTCTCGGGGGCTTCATAGCCGGAGATGCCAGGAACGAGAGCGAAGTGGCCATACTCATGCGCCACCTCCCGGGCCCATTCAGCGGGCTTCCGATCAGCCGCGAGGTCGTACAGGTAGATCTGGTTCTTGAACTGCTCGCCGGCGGTGTCGGCGCTGAGCCCACGCCCCACCTGCCGTGTCAGCCAGACCTGAAGGGTAGGGGTGTCCGGTGGATGATCTACCCCCAGATGTGCGCGTCGCTCGCTCCAGAGAAGGAGCAGCAGCCGTGAGACACGCATAACGGTGGGAAGAGCGTCGGTATCGGGGCCGTAGACCAGAAAGCGGCGCACATACCGGGGCTCGCCGTCCGCCGATGCAGGCAGCAGGCCGTAGGCCGAGACCGTGAGTCGGTACGGCTGGGAGTACCTGCCGTCCGAGATCCCGGATCGGTCACGTGTTGTCACGAGCATGCCAGGAAACGCTCCCGGCACACGCGCTACCTCGCCAGCGATGCGACTGACCTGGGCCTCGGTCACCTCGTCCCCGGGAAGCGCCGTTGAGGGCGCGGCATGGGCAGCCAGTGCTGCGCAGACCAGCGCAACCGCCACGGGAAGCGCCATCGCGGCCGCCATCCAGGTGCGGATGGTCAGACTCCTGGCCTGCGTCACTGCCCGCCCTCCAGAGCCCGGCGCAGTGCCTCCGCCAGCGGATTGGCGTCTGATTCGCCCAATTCAGCGTCCTGCGGCTGAGTGCTTGCGAACTGCCGCCACTCGTCGCGCTCGGGATCCTCGACCACGCCTTCGCGCGCCTCGATCTCCAGCCAGTTCTCCGGAAGCGCTATCTCGAGCTCCACGGCCGCGCGGACCACCGCATCCGGGGGCGCCCAGATCACGCCCAGTTCTGCATACTCGTCGGTCGGTTCCAGCTCCGGCAAGCCGTCGAGTACCACCACGGGCTCTGCCGCCACGTAGACCAGCCGCTTCAGAACATACTCGTACGCGCCCGATGCAAAGAGCGTGGAAGTTGCGATATTGAGCTGCTTGATGCCCCGTCCCCGCTCCATCTGTTCGGGCGTGGAGAGCGTCATCTCGAAGAGGCAGAGGGAGACATCGTCGATCCGCCAGACTCCGTCCAGCTCCCGGTACAGAGTTCCGTTGCGGCCATTGGGCATCTTCTGGTCCCAGGCGAGAATGCGCTCCGGCTGCAGCGGCACGGAGGACTGCAGCCAGTGGCGAACGCAGCGCTCGACCAGGCCACCCAGCATCTCGCCGGCCGAACGAGGCCCGCCGCGCGCTGGGCGCAGATCCGCCATGCGCCGCATATAGGCGCGGTAGTCCGGGTCATCCGTCCGCAGCAGGCGCACACTATGCACATCGCGGGCAATCCTGGCCATCACTCGCCCACTCCCCATCCCGTGGTCCCGGGCTCTGCCGGGTCCACGCGCCCACTATCCGGTTCCGCCCCCAACGCGCGCCGTTCCCGTGCGCTCGAACTTGCCCCAGCCGACCGCGCCACCCCGAATGGCGGTCACAATCGACTTGAGAATTACATAGTACATCAACTGCCGATAGACGAAGCGCTGGACGAAGAGCCAGGGCAGCAGCTTCATGTTGCCCTTGTCCATACGAATGGCGAAGACCGCTGCCACCAGCTCCAGAGCAAACATCGCCAGGAAGTAAGTGGCGAACTTGGCGAAGTTGCCGCTGAAAATCGACCAGAGCATTGCGATGTCCATGAAAGGCGAGATGGCCGGGAACAGCATCTGGTATACCCAGAGACTTGGCAGCGCCACCCAGCCGAATGCGCCGTGGCGGAAGGTAGCTTCCTGGTGCTTCCAGAGGCACTGCAGCGTTCCAAATGCCCATCGGAAGCGCTGCTTCGCAAGGTTCGTGAGAGTCTCCGGCGCTTCCGTGTACGCGAGCGCTTCATTGTCGTTCTCAATGTGCCACCCGGCCCGCCGCAGCTTCCAGGTGAGGTCGGTATCCTCGGCAAGTGTGTCGTGGGTATACCCTCCCACATCGAAGACAGCTTTCCGCCGCAGAGCGCCCACCGCGCCGGGAACGACCGTGATACAGTTGAGCAGATCGTACCCACGTCGATCGAAGTTCTGGCTGGTAATGTACTCCAGCGACTGCCACCGCGTCCAGATGTTGTGTGCGTTCCCCACTCGAACGTTTCCGGATACTGCCCCCACCTGTGGATCTTCAAAGTGGCGCACGAGCTTGGAAACGGTGTCGGGAGCGAAGAGCGTGTCCGCGTCGAGCGAGATGAAGATCTCTCCGGTGGCACGGGCCAGCCCGACGTTGAGCGCGGTGGACTTACCGCCGTTCGGCTTGCGAATCACCTGAACTTTCGAGTTGTCCGCGAAGGCGGCCTCGACTACATCCGCGGTGCCATCCTTGCTGCCATCGTCGACAACGATGATCTCCAGGTTCTGAAAATCGCCCTCCAGCAGCGCCTGCACGGTACGCGTAATCACCTTCGCCTCGTTGTACGCCGCGATCACCACGGAGACGGTTGGGGCGAAATCGGTGACGAAGACACGGTGGCGCTCCCTGGCCCGCTGTATCAGCGCGAGAGTCAGGAAGAGCAGGATCCGGGACACCCCCAGAATGATAGAGAGAGTGAAGAGTGTAGTAAGCAGCCGCTGGACCAGATAGCTCACCTCAAAGACGTAACGGTCGGCGCCGACGAGGTAGAGATCGCTGCCGTTCAGTGGGGGCATGAGCTGTGCCCGCGATACTCCTCTCAAATCCGCGACGGTTGAGAACTGATATCCGAGCGCCTGAAGCTGCGTGATCAATTCGGGGAGCGCAGCGATGGTGCGGCCCCGGTCGCTCTTGTACTGGTCGCCGCCTGCATCGTGAAGCAGAACCACGCTCCCCACAGTCCGGTTTACAACCACACTCTTTACGATGTCGCGGTAGTCCCGGAGACTCGTATGGTCCGCCGACTCGGTGCCGGGCTTCAGGTTGAAGAGACGCCAGTCCTGCGGATCGTTGCGCTCACCCACCGTAATGTAGTGGAGGTCCGCTGCGGTGAGCATCGGCGAGACCTCTTTGCCTGTCTGCGGTTCCGTATCGCCGCCATAGGGAGGACGGAACAGGGTAGTGGAGTGATCGGTGATGGCCTGGATTACGCGCTGCGTAAGGTTAAGCTCAAGCTTCTGATGTTCGCGAGAGAGACGAAAGAGATCGGGATGTGACCAGGAGTGGTTGCCAATCTCGTGCCCCTCATTCCACATGCGGCGCACCAGATAGGGGTACTCCTCGGCCTGCTTACCGACCACAAAGAAGCACGCGGGCACACGATACTGCCTCAGGATGTCGAGCACCTGCGGCGTCCACTCTGGATCGGGCCCATCGTCGAATGTGAGCACAATCTTCTTTGTCGGGTTGCCATCTGCTCCGCCGCCGAAGCGGCGAACCACCCACGAGGAGGGGAGCAGCGCCCGGCCTGTGGCGGGATCCTTCCGGTACGCTTCCGATACAATCAGGCCGCTCTTCTGGTCCCGGACGATGGTCCGCTTTCCTACGCTTGGGGCGGATTCCGGTAGCAGCAGTTCGCCGTCGCCTTCAAAATCTACCTGTCCCTGCCCGCTGTAC
>JBBRJW010000458.1:0-3762 GCA_038218705.1 Chthonomonadales bacterium
ATGAGCTCACGGACGTCGCCGCGCTCCAGCGGAATCAGGAGCGCGCCATCGGAACAGCGGTGGAGCTCGCTCACAGGCGGCTGATCGACTCGAGAGGCTGTGTCGATCAGAACCTGATAGTCGGGGGAGAAGTGAGCCTCATGGGTGCCGTCGGACCGAGTGAGCAGTTGGAGGCCCGTGCCGTCGAAGTTCACGCGCGCGTAGTGAACATAGTAGGGATCCTGATCCGGGTCGTATCCGCTCAGGCTGATCCAGACCTGCCGCTTCTCGTCATCGACGCGCTCGATACCGCGGACGACCCAGTGCCCGCTGGTAATCTGGTTCTTCACCGCTCCCGTTCGCATGTCATAGAGGTACAGGTGTGCCCAGCCGTCACGCTCCGACATCCAGACCGCCTCATCGGTGGCCGGGAGCGGGTGGTAGTAGACCTTGTTCGTCCAGTCGATGAAGGTCTTTGACGCCTCGTCGATGAGTGGCCGAACCGCTCCCGTGGCAGCATTCACCTCGAGCACACGCATTACCTGGTGGCCCCGCTGGTTATAGCGGAAGCGAAACGCCGTGGAGTCGGGCAGCCACACAAAGTCGCTCAGCTCCCACGGCGTAGGAAAGAGAGCGTCGGATATTGGTATCTCACGATGGCTGTCTATGTCGAAGAGGTGCGGTCGCGGACGGGCGATAACGTCTTCAGGCTTAAGATACTGCTGCGTGTGAAGTCTAGGCTGGAGCTGATCCTTTGGCGACGACTCAACCGTGTAGACAGGATGGTTCTGCTCCGGCACAACCTTGAGAGCAAGGAGCTTCTTATGGTCGGGCGACCAGAGCAGCGGTCCCTCGTAACGGTCGGAGGCGCTCCCGTCGGTAGTGAGCGGGATCGCGCTGCCGTCGCGCGAGTCGCGGAGCACAATGTTGTTGGCGCGAAGAGATGCCGTAAGCGGCTGCGGTTCGGGCGCCTGGCGTCGGTGGGGGCGAAGAGCGGTCGCTGCTGGCTCAGTCTCCAGGGAGTGGGCCTGGTCGCGATAGCGGAATCGCTGCGGCCCGACAGTGAGAACGACCTCGCCCGGACGAGTGAACTCAAGCGTGTCGATCGGAAGGTTGTCCGACGTGACCTGGCGGCCGAGGAGCCGCGAAAGCTCTCTGGCGACCGCCGGATGATCGAAGGCGGGTCGACGCGAAGGGGGCGACGCTTCGACGCGAATGTACTGGCGCCGATCGTGGCCGAGGTCGGCTCGATACCAGAACGACGAACCGGCCCCGATCCAGTGCGGATCCACGCGGCCGCCGTAGCTTTTCCCGCTCGCCCACTTCCTCAAGTTGTCGGCGCGATCGTAATCCGCAAGTGTTCCCCGTCCAAATGCCGGAACGCTAACCGCCAGAGCGAGTGCAATGAGTAATTCAATGAGAAGAGGACGGACCATAGAGGAGGCTCCCGGGCGGATAGAGTGGTATCCTTATTCTCTGTGGACCGACGGCGATCCTTCGCGAGAACATCTGCGAGGATCCGGCCGAAGGCGAGCGCGGCGTCCCACCGGACAGGCAGTCAACTTCAAGGGAGCATGGGAGTCTAACCCGCTGTGAAGATACACGAATACCAGGCGAAGGAAGTACTTGCGAAGTTCGGCGTTGCTATTCCGCGGAATGCGGGTATCGCTACGACCCCGGCCGAGGCCCGTGAGGCAGTCGAGCGGATCGGTGGCCGCGGCGTTATTAAGGCCCAGGTCCACTCAGGAGGGCGGGGCAAAGCCGGCGGAATCAAGGTCGCGAACAGCCCGGACGAGGCGGAGCAGATCGCGGCCGCGATGCTGGGAATGGTGCTCAAGACGCATCAGGTTCCCGACGGGATCCGCGTGGACAAAGTGTTGATTGAAGAGCCGATCGAGATTGTCGAGGAGTACTATCTCGGCATTGTCCCCGATAGGGACTCGCAGCGGAACGTGATCATTGTGAGCGCCAGGGGTGGGATGGACATTGAAGCGGTTGCCGAAGAGGACCCGGATGCAATCGCGCGACTCCCGATCGACCCGCTGGTGGGCGTGCGGGATTATCAGCTTCGCGACGTCTGCTATCGCGCCGCCCTGAACCCAAAGGTGATCACGAAGGCAGTTGTCTTCCTTCGGCAGCTCTACGATGCCTACGTGGGATCGGATGGCTGCCTCGCGGAGATCAATCCGCTGGCAGTGACGGCAGACGGCAGGGTCCTTGCAGCCGACGCGAAGTTTCAGATCGACGACAGCGCACTTTTTCGCCATCCGGAATTCGCGGCATACTCCGAGGGCTCTGTTGAAGACCCCATCGAAGCGGAGGCCGGCAGGCTCGATATTGCCTATGTGCGGCTGGGCGGCGATGTTGGGATTATTTGCAATGGAGCGGGCCTGACTATGACCACCATGGATGAGGTCAAGCGCGCGGGCGGAAATCCTGCGAACTTCCTCGACGTGGGGGGCGGCGCGCAGTCCGAGCGGGTGAAGAAGTGCCTGGAGATCGTTCTGTCGGATCCGAATGTCAAGGGAGTCCTGATTAACATCTTCGGCGGCATCACGCGCTGCGACGAGGTGGCGAAGGGCATTATTGCGGCGACAGCTTCGATGGAGATCAACGCGCCGCTCGTGGTGCGACTGGCCGGTACCCGGGCCGAGGAGGGCGCTGAAATCCTCGCCAGGTCGAACCTGGTCCCCGCGAAAACGATGCAGGAGGCTGCTGCGAAAATCGTTAGCCTCGTGGCGTCTGCCGGGTAGGACGGGATTCTCGGGGTGGAAGGAGCGATCCGCCTGTGAGTGATAAGCTGGATCCTACACAGCAAGTGGAGCTCGCCACGCTCCGCCAGGAATACCAGAAGCGATTTCAGGGCACTATCGACTACGTTAAATCGGTAGTGGGCGCGGGAATCGAGTACCGGAACGATGTCGCTCGAATCGTGGTGTCGGATAACGGGGCCTATTGCGAGCTGCTTGACCTGCCAGAGGAGTTCTGTGGCGCGGGCGGTGATCAGGTCACGCGCCGCTTTGTAGCTCCAGAAGAGGCGATCTCGCTGCTTGCATCCGCTGCGGCGGCGGTGGAGCGCGCTTCGTTCCTGAATACCCGAGAGTTCTCACTCCTGGCGCTCTACTCGCGCACAGGTGTGGCAGACGGCAGGAGCTGCTTTCTATACGAGTTTCGCGCTACAGAGAGCCTGCCGTCCGCGCAGGCACGGACGATCGGGCAGCTGAGGCCCGGCGTTATGCCCTCCCTCTACAAGATCAGGCTCTCTGGCGAGCTGGGCCGCGAGGTACTCGGCTCGGAATCCTCGATTGTCATCTGCATGTCGAACGCCGGGGACAGAAACCTCTTAGTTTCGATTGACCTCTCCCGGGCGCACTACGCCGACCTGACATCATCCCACAACTCTCCTACTACCAACTGACCCCCATCAATCCAACACACGCGGCCGACAAAAATACCGGAGAAATAGCCCTTGCCTTTCAAGTGGGAGAGGGCTACAATAGAGCTGTTAGAACGGATCGGTTCTACCGCTGCTGCGCGATCCGAAGACAGGAATATAGCCGATGTCGAGCCCTATGGGAAGTCGAGAGAAGATTCTTCAGGTCGCTTCCGATCTCTTCTATCACAGCGGGATCCTTGCAACGAGCGTCGACGTTATTCTGTTGAAGACAGGGGTATCCAAGAGTAATTTCTACTACCACTTCAAGACAAAGGATGATCTCGTTCTTGAGGTTCTCGAGCGGCGCATCGCGGAATATCAAGTGATGCTTGAGGAGTCCCTGAGGG
>JBBRJW010000459.1:0-3759 GCA_038218705.1 Chthonomonadales bacterium
CCGTGGCTCGGGAGACTATCATCGGGGAGCGCCTCGATCCTCACCTTCCTGATCGGGCCGGCTGGCGCGGCGAATTCCAGTGAGTAGAGGTCGCGCTTGCTCTGGTCCCCAGACACAAATACCGACCCATCTGGCAGGACCGATAGGTGAGGAAGGTTGCTGGATGCCCGCACCGGCGTTACGACGCGCCAGTGAACAGCCGTCTTCGCCGCGCCTGCTGCCCACGCCGCGAGGTGCGCGTCGAAACTCGGGCGGCCAGCGGCCGCTCCTGCCGCGGGAAACCGGTCAGGCAGATCCGCAAGCTTCTCGGCAGCCTCCGCTGCAGCCCGCTTGCGCGCCGCAAGCATCTCCGGTGTCGTCACTTCGATGGACGGCTCATCTGCGTTATTGAGGCAGGCCATCAACCCGTAGTAGTCGCGCTGCGTGATCGGATCGAATTTGTGGGTATGACACTGGGCGCACCCTACTGTCATTCCGAGCCAGACCGTGCCTGTTGTTGCTACCCGGTCTACGAGGGAGTAGAAGCGGTACTCCTGAGGGTCGATGCCGCCCTCTTCGTTCAGCATCGTATTTCGGTGAAACCCCGTGGCGATGCGCTGGCTAAAAGTGGCATTCGGAAGCATGTCACCGGCGAGCTGCTCGATCGTAAACTCATTGAACGGCATATCGCGGTTGAGCGCATCGATCACCCAGTCGCGATAGGGCCAGATGGAGCGCTGCCGATCCTTCTCATACCCGTTCGTGTCGGCGTATCGTGCGAGATCCAGCCAGCGCCTCGCCCACCGCTCTCCGTAGTGCGGCGACGCCAGCAGGGAATCGACCAGCCGCTCGTAGGCATCAGGCCTCTGGTCGCGCAAGAATGCGTCGGCTTGCTCGGGCGTCGGCGGAACACCTACGAGATCCAGATAGACTCGTCTGGCGAGCGTCAGCCGGTCGGCCGGCGGGGAGGGCTTGAGCCCGGCGCGCTCCATCCTGGCGAGGGTAAAGAAATCGATGGGAGTGCGCGGCCATGAGACCTGCTTAACTGGAGGAAGGCTCTGCTGGCGCGGCGGCACGAAAGCCCAGTGCTCCTGATACCGCCCCCCCTCAGCGATCCACTGCAGGAGGAGCTTTCGATCCTGAACCGTCAGCGGCTTGTTTGCGAGCGGTGGCGGCATCTGCCCCGCGCCTGAGGAGGTCACTCGCGCCAGCAGCGCACTGTCGGCCGGGCGGCCTGGCGCAACCGCGCGTGCTCCGGAAGGGAGGAGCGCCGTCGCCGACGTCGCGAGGTCGAGCCGGAGTCCGGCCTTGCGCTGCGCTTCATCGGGGCCGTGGCACTGGAAGCAGTGCTGAGACAGAATCGGCCTGACGTCCCGATTGTAGTCCAGAGGAGCGCCCTCTGCGATCGAGCACGTCACCGCAAAGGCTGCCAGAGCGGTCGCCAGAGACCAGGTTCCGCGGGTGATACGCAACACCGTAGGTTACCCTACCATCTGAGTGATTAGCCCGCCTGTTACGGGCAGATATGCTCCGGTGACATACGAAGCCAGATCACTCAGGAAAAAGACACACGCCTTGCCAATCTCCTCTGCCCCGCCCTGCCGGCGCAGCGGGATGCCGGCGGCGAACTGACGGGAGGCGTCGCTGTTCAGATCCACCTTTTCATCGGCCATCCAGCCGGGTGCAACCATGTTGACGGTGATATTCTCGGGCCCAAGCTCCTGTGCAAGGGATCGCGAGAGTCCGACCATCGCCCCCTTGCCAACCATATAGACGCTCCATTCGGCCGGAGCGAGGTTCCAGAGCTCGGTTACGATATTGACCACACGGCCGCCGCCTGCGGCTTTGAACTCCGGCCGCACGGCACGCACGGTATTCACGACGGCGCGACATCCGAAGTCGAAGGCCCCGAGATAGTCGCCGTCTGTTGCATCGGCGAAGGAGCCGTTCTGCTTGCCGCCGATGGCGTTATTCACGAGTCCCGTCACCTGGCCGAGCGTTTCGTTTACGTGGGCAACCATCTGGGTGACTGCGGCCCCGTCGCGAACATCGCACTGGAAGGCGGCAGCCCGCCCGCCTTTCGCTCGGATCTGTTCGACGACAGCCTCAGCCGCCTCCGCGCTCTGCCAAAAATTGACAGCGACCGCAGAGCCCGCGCTGGCGACCTCGCGCGCAATGGCTGCGCCCAGTCCCCTGCCCGCCCCGGTAACAATCGTGACCTTGTCATGCAGCAGCATGATCCCTCTCCCTGGCTATCCGCCGTTGTTCATAGCGTGTCCGTCGACCAAAATCGCTGCCTGAACCTGGTCCTCCATCTTCAGCCGCCAGCCGTGTGGCGTTTTGACCCAGGTGTCCCGGCCGCGAAGCGTGCGGTCGATCACATGCTCCTTCTTGTTTGCGACCATCGTGTAGACCGCGTGAGACTCGGCGGCGACTACCGCGGTATTGCCGTGCACTTCCAGTCGAAGAATCCGGTTCGAAACCGTACGAACGCTCTTAATGCGCGACATCTCCGTCTTCGCATCGCGCTCGATATGGGAGCGGACCATCGTGTTTCCGTTCGGCAGCTTGACCACTACATCAGGCGCAGCAAGGCTCATGAGGCGAGCAACATCCCGGCTGCGAAATGCCGCCGCCTGGGTATCGTAGTTGGCCTGGAGCTGCTTTCGAACACTCGCCTCAGTATCGGCTCGAACGAGCGAACAGGCGGTCATCAGCACACTCAAGATCGCCGCTGCACGAACTATCACTACGCACCTCCTGATATCCCGGCGCAGTCGACGCATCGGGAGCATATTCTCAACCTCAAGCTCGCTTGAACTGGCGATCGAGCTCACGAAATGAGACCGTAACGACAATAGGACGGCCGTGCGGGCAGAGGTACGGGTTTTCCGTCTCTGCGAGTTGGTCGAGCAGTGCTCGCATCTCCTCGATCTCAAGCGGATCGCCTGCCTTAACGGCCATTTTGCACGCATTGGTGATCGTAACGTGCTCCTGATTCACGATGAGCCGCCGGGACACCGATTGGTTAACCAGTTCGTCGATCATATCCCGGATCACGGCCTCGTAAGGCTTGGTCACCAGCATTGCCGGGATCGCCCGGACAACAAAGCTTTCGCCTCCAAACGGCGATACATCCCAGCCTGCTGCGGCAAATGACGCGAGATGCTCTCGGAGGAGCAGCGCCTCTCTGCGGCTGAGATGGAGTGTGAGCGGCACCGCCAGCCCCTGGACCGGAATGCCATTTGAAAAGCGCTTCACCGTGAGGCGCTCGTACAGAACCCGCTCGTGAGCCACGTGCTGATCGATCACCGCGATGCCGTCGGCGGTCATTGCAACGATATACGTGTTGCGGGCCTGCCCCAGCACCTGGAAATCGCGCAGCTGGTCTGCAAATGGCCGCGGGGCTGGCGGAGTGCTCATCTGCCCTGTCACAGGCCCCTGCATCCCGATGGCGCCATCAGGGTCGCTCTGCGCCTCGACACCCGCCGACGATAGCAGTCCGTCCCACCGAGATGCCGCCGGGTCGCTCTCCCGCGGCGCTTCGCTCTCGGTCGCTCGGCTCCACTCCCGGCTGCTCCCGGAGCCGCTCGTCCCGGAACCAAGGTCTAGCTGCGGCGGAGGCGGCGTCCAGATCTCGGCGTGGGATGCCACTTCCGGCTGCGCGGTTGGCACGATACCATAGGCCATCAGTGCCTGTTTCACCGCCGCACTCACCGCGTGATGCGCCGCCGCTTCTCCCGTGAACTTTACCTCGGTCTTGGTGGGGTGGACGTTCAC
>JBBRJW010000460.1:0-3758 GCA_038218705.1 Chthonomonadales bacterium
TTCGCGCCGGCGCCGCGCACCGCGCGCTCTTCTTTGTCGCGCCGAAGCTCCTCGGCGGACGTAGGTCGCTCACGCCAGTAGCCGGCGACGACCCGGGCAGGATGGCGGAGGCCGCCGGGCTGGGCGACTTCGCCGTGACCCACTTCGGGCCGGACCTGCTCCTCGACGCCCCGATTCTCCGCCTGCAACAGGGGGTCCGGTGATCCTGTGGGGTCAAGGTGCCACTCAATACCATCCGGTCCGGCGACAGCATCTTCACTTCCCGGCTCTCGATGGAAAGGCGCGCTGGCAAAGTGCCGCCTTACCTCCAGAGTTGATATGACGATGCCTCGTAGGCGGGATATGGCTCCATCGCGATGATCATGCCTCGGCCTGCTCAACCGCGCGGAGAATATCAGGTGCGACGTACACCCGGTTCCGCTGCCGGCCCGTCGCTTCTGCCAGAATCTCGCTGGTTACCAGGCGGTCTACCAGGTTCTGCGCGGAGTGTTGCGTGATCTGGAGTTGCTTCGCCAGAACTGGCACGGTGACCGCGGGGGCAGCGAAGAGCTCATCGACAAGCCGCAATGTAAGGGCAGACGCCCGGCTCTGCTGGAGCTGCTCCCGGTATCTGCGCCACAATCCAAGCAATCTGTCCGACCGGGTTACTGCATCCCGCGATTGCTCGGCGACGCCTTGCAGAAAGAACTGTATCCACGCTTCCCATGCCCCCTGCTGGCTCACGGCAAGGAGGCCGTCCATATACTCCTGTCTATGCTTTTCGAAATATGCGCTCAGGTAGAGAAGCGGGCGCGGCAATAGCCCCTCCTTGCAGAGCAGCAGTGGTATTAGAAGTCGTCCGATTCTGCCGTTACCGTCCTCGAACGGATGGATAGCCTCGAACTGGTAGTGAATGAGGGCCATCCGAACGAGCGCAGGCAGCTCCGACTGCTGCTGCACGAAGGCCTCGAATGCCTGCAGGGCATCCATCATCTGCAGGGGCGGTGGCGGCACGTATCGCGCCTGCTGCAACTGGCTTCCGGGTGCGGCTATCCAGTTCTGCTCTTTGCGAAATTGCCCGGGCGATTTCGAACTTCCGCGCACCCCTTGCAGCAACTGGTGATGAATATTTCGCATCAGCGAGAGTGTCATGTCACGTTCGGTCAAGCTTCGCAGGCCATACTCAAGGGCTGCCACATAGTTGATAACCTCTTCCACATCCGGCGTGGGCGGCTCGCGCGAACCTGACGCCTCAAAGAAAAACAGCTCGGAGAGCGAGGTCTGTGTTCCCTCAATCTGACTGGAGAGCAGCGCTTCGCGCCTTAGAAACGGCCGTATCAGCAGATGCTCATTGGGCAGATTCCGGGCGATTCCGACAAGCTCGCTCAGGGCGCGATCCGCCTCGGTAATCTGGTTCACAAGCGCCCAGGAGAGAGGAATCTTCGGCGGCAGTGGTGCCGGAACAAACGCCAGATGTCCCTGTGGAGTAAGGATGAGTTCGCCCGGAGCACTCATTACGAAGTCGTCGCGTTGCACGCTATTGTACTTTCCTTCCATTAGCATCTTCGTTACTGTACTTTATGTCCATAAAGTACAGTAACGGCGGCAGAAGAACCCGTCACTTTGAGAAATTCGGCCTGAACTCGCTCTCCCGGGAGGTAGGAGCGAGATAGCTCAGGTTCGGGTATATGGCTCACCGCGCAACAGCTCCTCGCTGGGCTCCGACGCAGCATCTCCAGGTCGCAATAGCTCGCCTGAGGAAGGTGTCGCGGCCGCGCGCAGGAGCTCACCGGCCGGGCGCGCTTCTGATGCTGCCTGCTCCAGGTAGGGCATGCAATCGGCTGCGGCCTGCGCCACTCGAGGGTCGGGTGGATACCAGTGGCGCCTTGCAGGTTTGCCCTGCGCCAGCAGGGACACGATTTCAAGTTCTGCCTGTCCGCCGAATTGCTCCACCGCATGCAGCAGGGCGCAATGAAACGCGACCTTGTCCTCGTAGCAATTCCGAGGAACGCAATTGGGAATTCGGAGAAGCTGCACACTCGGCGCAGAGGCCAGCATGACTCGAAACCCATCCCGTCCTGCCTCATCCACTTTAGCCCAATCGCCGGGACGCAAGTCCGCTCCTTTCTCCGTGAAGGCGCTCACCGCCAGGCAGGCGATGCTGGATTCGGGGGCGCGCATCGCGTTGAGGATGACTCCGAACTCCCGGTTTTTCCTGGCATGCTCGAGCAAGGCTTTGATCCGGGCGGTGGGTGGCGGTTCCCGATAGCCGAAGTACCGAGTGAGCAAAAACACCGTGCGTCGTTCCAGGCTGTTGATCCGCTTTTCGAGCCAGCCACCGAACTGGCGAAGCTTCTCGAGCGGAAGAAACCAGGACTTCTGGTTGAGCTGACTACTGAACCAGCTCCCGAACCGGCTAACCTTCTCGCTTTGAAGAAAGCGGGGACTGTAAAGGAGCAAGACAAGCATCAAGACAAGCATCAGGAAAGCCGGAATTGCCTGGATGAGCGAGCGCGGTTCCGGGACAGCCATGGACAGTGAGCCGGGCTTAGCGGATCGCATCAACCACGTGAAACCTATAACTGGCGAAAGGAAGAGGACCCAGCAGCCAATCTGAGCGTGGAGCTCACGGGTTTTCAACGGCAATGAACGCGGTAGTCTGGCTACCAGTTCGGACAGCTCCTTCACCCCTGGCTCGCCAATGGGGGCGATGGATTGCTCGGATGTTGGCTCCTCCGGTGCATTCAGGGGACCCTGCGTTGAAGCCTCAGAAACCAGAACCTCGTTCTGCATTGTGCCGTACCTCCCCGCGAAGGTCTGTTGCCATACATTACCTTGCGAGGGGTGCTAATCCTGCGGGAGATGTGGCAGCGGGAGACTTACAGTTACTGAGCAACCGAGGGCTCTCCAGTCCAGGCCGCGGCGGGAAGCGCCTGGGCAGTTCCTCGCCGACCTCAGTCCGGTTCATCGATGTCGCTCGCGCGCCTCGCTTCACGGGACAGAGGCTGTGTCGCCGACCTTCGCCCCAGCTCGAATTGGACCAGGGAGGGGCGCAGCTCGCGGAGTCCCGCTCACCGTTCGTCCGGCTTGAAACTCCTGAGCCGGAGGCTGTTGCTCACCACTGAGACGCTCGAGAGCGCCATCGCCCCCGACGCGATCATCGGGGAGAGCGCGACGTGCCAGAGCGGATAGAGCGCGCCCGCGGCGAGCGGAATTCCCAGCGCATTGTAGATGAAGGCGAAGAAGAGGTTCTGCCGGATGGTTCGCAGGGTCGCCTTCGACAGGCGAATAGCCGTCACCACTCCGCGCAGGTCGCCACGGATCAGCGTCAGGTCGGAAGCCTCCATTGCCACGTCGGTTCCGGTTCCGAGCGCAATGCCCACGTCGGCCTGCGCCAGTGCCGGGGCATCGTTGATGCCGTCGCCCACCATGGCAACGGTCGCGCCCTCCGCCTGCAGTCTCTCGATCTGCGCGGCCTTGTCGCCGGGGAGCACCTCCGCAATCACGCGGTCGATGCCGGCTTCGCGGGCGATCGCCTCGGCGGTGGCCCGGTTGTCCCCGGTGATCATCAGAACGGTGAGCCCGCGCTTCCGAAGCGCCGCAACGGTCTCGGCCGAGCCCTCCTTCAGCGTGTCGGCGACCCCAATAATTCCCGCGGCGCGGCCGTCGATCGCAACAAACATCGGAGAGCGGCCATCTCCGGCGACCCGGCTCGCCGCCTTGGAGAGCGGGGCAGCATCGACGCCGCGCTCCGCCAGCAGCCGCGCGCTGCCAACGAG
>JBBRJW010000461.1:0-3734 GCA_038218705.1 Chthonomonadales bacterium
GATGTGCAGGGGAGCTACCCCGCGAACCAGGAGCTCGTACGGAAATATCCGGAGGAGTGCTTTGCAATCGTGCGGGACCACTGGAAGGAGTCAACCGACCCTGCCGGCCGCCAGATCCTCTGCTTCCTCTTCGAGCGCAGCGACAATCCGCATGTGCTCGAAATTCTCGACCTCGCCGCTAACGACGCAAACCTCTCGGTGGTCTACCAGGCGTACGACCTTATCCAGAATTTCGCATATCGCAACTTCGTATCGGACCCCAACGCATATAAGGCGTGGCGGCAGCGGACGATCGCCGACCCGATCGAACAGCTTGCCGCCGACGGATGCCGCGAATTTGTCGCCCGCTTTCTCCATGTCGACGAAAACGCAAGGCCCATGTATCTGAGCGTCCTGACTCGGCTCGACTTCGGAGACTTCTCCCATGTCTCGAAGCTCCGGCGCGCCGCGGCCATCGAGGCCGGACTCCTGGCGAGCCTCGAACCGGCCCTGAAGATTGCAACCCCGCAGAACGCAAGCCTCCTCTACATCGTGCGGAATCTGCAGCCCGATGAAGCCTATATGAAGCGCGTCATCGTCCCACTCACACTGAAGACGAGCCCCAACTACGTCCGCTATGCGGCGGCGTGCGTGCTCGCCTCTTCGCACAGTACGTGGGCGTCTCAGCTGCTCTTCGATAAGGCCGTCGCCGAGTACGGCACCCAGGAGAGCTGGATCTTTGTACAGGCGCTCAGCGGCGCGGTCGACCCCCACCTGATTCCGTCACTCATCGCGCTGCTTGAGGCCGACGACTCGAACGAGACGAGCCAGATGCTCAATTTCGCCCTCCAGCGCCTCACGCGGACGTCGGACTCGATCGGGCACCATGATGGGGGATGGTGGCGGATCTGGTGGGATCGGAAACGCAGGGAGTTCCCCGAGGATCTGCGCGACCTCCCCTATCCGCGCCTTGCAATCCCTCACGTTGTCTCCATCGATAAGGGAGGAATCAGGCGCAAGACCTCCCTCCGTATGATCCACGACGATCCACAGCGTGCCTACTGGCTCCTCTCACCCGGGTATGTGCGTAAGCCGCTCGAGATCGGCGTACCCACTAACAGCGGCTCCACGGCCGAGTCGCCACTGCCAAAATTTGGCCTCCTCGTGGTGCTCGCAGGCGGCGCGGGAAACGGCGAGGACCTTACGGACTTCTGGTCGGAGGCGATCGACAAAGCCCTGGCCGACGGATGGTTCGTCGCGCTCCCGGTTGCGCCGCGATGGACGCCGGGACAGCCGGCCGCATGGATAACTTCGGCAGTCCAGGCCCGGGTTCCGGAAGCGCCGTTTACGGTGGAGACCTTCACATCTGAGATCGTGGCCGCGGTGTCGACGGAGTATCCCATCGATCCGAAGCGCATCTTCCTGCACGGCATCGGCGATGGTGGGCTCGCGGCGTATGCCTGCGCGATGGAACCCGCCACGCCATTCCGCGGCTTCTATCTGCTGAACGCCCGATTCCGCACTGCGGAGCTGCCGCCCCTCTCCAGAGCACGCGGGCGGCGCTTCTTCCTCCAGCAGACTCGCGATCTGTCGGCCGCTCCGATGTGGCAGGCGGAGGCGGCTGCCCGGCTCCTTTCGGCCCAGGGGGCGAAGGTCAAGCTCGAGCCGATCGAAGGTGGTGTCGATTACAAGCCGAAGGAATCAGCGCTCGCCTCCGCCGCGCGTGTCCTCCACTGGCTTGCTGAGCCGTAGGAGCCTTGCGGCGAACGAAGGATCTGAGGCTTGAGCCGGCGAACCAGAGGCCGGGAGCAGGAAGCGAGGCGACCGCCGGCAGCGGCGCGCGGAAGCGGTCTGATACAACTGGAATGGGATATCCGGAACTCACATGGCTCACGCCTGAGATTGACGCGGTTTGGGATCTGCACCGCATGCGGTTCGTTGACCTTTTTGCAGGACGACCTTTGGATCGGCCAGGCACTATGCTTGTTTCCTCGCGCCTTCGGGATGGCGAGCTGCTCGCGCTCTATCCCGAAGGCGGGATGATCTACCTCTGCGGTTCACACGCGCGCTTTGCGCCGATCTGGCGGGCCATGCCCTCAGTCCGATCCCTGCAGTTAAACGATCGCGCGGCCGAAGACCTGGCTGCCTATTTCGAAGGTCTGCGCGAAGATCAGGTGCTCTACGTGATGCCGACGGCGAGGATGACGGTGGAGGAGATCCTACGAATAACGGGTGGCCAGCGTCTCGTGCTTCAGTGTGCGCTGCCGGAAGGTCTTCATTCGATTGGACAGTGAGCAGGTTAACGCACTTCTCGGCTCGAAGCGCGCAGAGGATCGGATTCGGGGCGTTCAGGCTTGCGAGCGGATCGAGGAGAACAGGCCCCGCCGCCAGCTTCTGCTGCGAGCACTTACCGACCGCACGCACTACGTGGCGGCGCTTGCGGCAGAACAGCTCGGAACGTGCGCCGACCTGGATGCCTGCGCCACGATGCTCGACCACTTCGACTGGCTGGCGGAGCAGGGCCCGAAGCGTGACCCTGGCTGCCACGTGCGGGCGGCCCTCACTTTTGCCTTTGGAAGACTCGAATACCTGAATGCGGCGGAGGCCCTGAAGCGGGGCATAAAGACCGTGCAGATCGAAGCCGTTGCCGGAGTGCCATTCGACACCGGAACGCATCTGCGGGCGAACTGTGCGCTCGCTCTTGCGCACATGGGATCTGTCGACTCCATTCGCGATATCGCGATTCTGTTGTTCGACCGAGGTGATCATCGCGAAGAGGCGCAGAAAGCTGCGGCGCGCGCCCTCGGGCACCTGGGTCGTCAGGAGGCACTGATCCCGCTCGCGATCAAGCTCACCTATCCCGCCAACGATGCCTCGGACGTGATCCAGGAGTGCATGCAGGCGGTGGTCGCACTGGAGGATGAGCGCGCGCTGGAGCTACTGTCGCCGTTCCTCAGCTCTCCCAACCCTAACCTCGTGGCATACGCGGCACTTATGGTCGGCCAGACCGGCTCGCCCGAGGCGCTCTCACTCATCCTTAAGACGATCGACGCGCTGCGAGGTCCGCTCCTGCGAGCCGTCGTCCTGGGTCTCTCATCGATCCGCAGCGACGAGGCCCAGGCGGCTGTAAGAGCGCTCCTGGGGAGTGACCGTCGCGAGGTGCGGGAGGCAGCAGCCGAGGCGATCGGCTGACCGCGCTCCAGCCTGTCACCAAGGAGCTGAACTCCCTCGGCGTGCTGTCCCGCAAATCGGTTCACGCAGCCGCCAGGGACGTGCGGACTTTGGCGGCAGTTCTCACTTCGCGATCAGGCCGTCGTAAGCGGCCTGCTGGCGCGCGAGCAGCACACAATATGTTTCGTGCCGTCGCAGGTCTGGCTCGTAAACTCGTCCCGTGCGCGCCTCGCTCTCCTCCCCCGGCGAAAGCAGCTCCAGCGCTTCGAGCGCGAGCAGCGCTGCCCCCCGGCTGCTCGCCTCCGGCTCCTCCGCCAACCGCAGGGGCCGGCCCAGGGTGTCGGCAAAGATCTGCGCCCAGGCTGGCGAGGCATGGAGCGCGCCACCAGAGGCGATGATCTCGTTCGCCTGTGGGAAGCATTCGCTGAGACGATTGGCTGCGAGCGCGAAGCGGAGGGCCACTCCCTCAAGGCCGGCGCGCGCCATTCGGATGGGCCCGGAATCGAGGTTCAGCCCGGCAAACGCTCCCCGAGCGCCAGCGTGCCAGCCGAGGCTACGCTCGCCCGTCAGGAACGGGAGGAATA
>JBBRJW010000462.1:0-3729 GCA_038218705.1 Chthonomonadales bacterium
GACCGCGCCAGAGACGAATCAATTGCGGTCACGAGACTGCCAAATGGGAGACTGCTAAAATGTGATGACAAGGTGCTGAGGAATCTTAGCAAATCGTCGCAGGGCGATACAAGCCAGCCAGGTGAACAGCTGCAAGCTTCCTGTCTCTTAAACCGCCAAACATCTGAAGGGTTAAGAGAGAGAGGCAGCAGAGTAGTTCACTCTGTTAGCTTCCCGGATGGATTCCGCTCAGGGCAGCCTTGGCATGTCGCATCCTAAGAACCCACGTCAACACATAGTTCCCAGGATATATCTGAAAGCGTTTGCGGTCGATTCACCGCCGGAGGACTGGCCCGCGGGACGACCGTTCACACCGTATGTTTGGGTGATCGAATGCTCCCTTAAAGAAGAGCCGGTCCGGAGGGCACCGAGTCAACTCTTGTGGCAACGGGCGCTCTACACGCTCGCCGCAGAAGACCCTTCCGACCCTTCCATTGAGAAGTATCTCAGCTCTATAGAGAGCGTTTTCGCCTCGACGATCACGAAAGTGTTGGCAGAGCAGCCCCTCAGCCCCGAGGACATGGCTGCCCTCGCAGTCTTTACTGGCGCGTTAGCTGGCCGCACTCCCGGCATGATGGAACACCGACAGTCCCAGGTGGACGAAATCCAGGGGCTTTACAGGCAGGTAGAACGAGGTGCGACAGGATCCGAGACAGCATCTGACGAGTTCTGGAAGGGCAGCGATGAGGCGGGCAGGCGCTTGATCCTTACGACGGCTGGATCATATGCCAGTGTGATCTTGCCGTATGCTTGGCTTTTCATAAATCAGAGTCCTGTGCCGCTAGTCACTTCAGACCAGCCGGTCACACACCTCTTTCTTCATGTGGACGAGCTTGCCGGCAACGGATTTCCTCCCGAGCTCCTAAACCCAGAGGCTCAACCCAGCGATCGTGCCTTTGTATCACTTACCCCGCTCGCGCCTCACGTTG
Organism: Chthonomonadales bacterium; assembly: GCA_038218705.1. Classification (GTDB taxonomy): domain Bacteria; phylum Armatimonadota; class Chthonomonadetes; order Chthonomonadales; family Chthonomonadaceae; genus JBBRJW01. Next base: position 969 of record JBBRJW010000462.1, read on the forward strand.
CCATGCTTAGCTCACCTTTGTTGGTTCCTCCGACTGATTCTTTCTACTGGAGAAGCTCTAACATTCGGATCGCGGTAGCGCTTAACGAATGGACACGGCATCATGCTCAAAAGGTTATCCTCTCGAAGTACCGCAATCCTTATGGCCCAATAAGGGAGCATGCCATCGAACTCGAACGCCGAGAGGAGGCTTCGCCCCGGGCCTCTGGACTGCAGATCTATACCAAAAGAAACCGCTACTGGATCCCATCGGAGGACGTCGTGCATGGTCACGGCAGTCACGTCCTGATAGGACGGCTGACTTTCACGACGGCTGAGCTTGAGTCCGTTCGATTGGCCGCCGCCGACGGTGAGCTTGTGGAGATCAACGTATACAGCGACGGGAGGCAAGTCGGCGCAATGCGCAATGCTCGGTTCATCTCAGTTGCCAGTGAACCAGGGCAGCCATCCGTGATCGAGATGGTACTCTAGTCGTCAGCGATTATCTAAGCGCCGTTGCACATTCAAAACCGCCCAGGTGAAGCCGCCAGCGCCCAAGGCCGCCACAGCAATGGCCAAAAGCTTTAAGACCTCTGGACGGACCCTTACCGGCGGACCCAAAAGGTTCCACAGAGGCAACAGCACCTCCGTTGCTATAGTGGGTACAGCAAGGAATCCAAATAGTGCGGTAAGTGCCCAGCCGGTTCGTTCGCTTTGCCTCGCCTCCCGAGCCGCGACCTCATCCTGACGGATAGAAAGAGCCTCCCTGATGCGGTCTCGTATCTCGGGTAGCCCCATCAGACCCCAGCCCTTCTGCAGGAGAGTTCTGATCTCACCGAAATGACTAGCCTCCTCGAGTCGGACAGCGTGTGTCAGGAGCTCGCGGCGCCGGACAAGAACTTCGGCCCAGCTCGCTGGGCCGGTAGCGCCTGAAAGAAGCGCTCGATGCAGCATATAGCCATACTCGAGGAACTCCATAATGCTCTGGTGCTCGTAAATTATGGCCCTCGGATCATTGATAGCCGTTGCTCTCTGCTCTTCGAGCATCTCTGACGTCCAAACCCATAAACTCCCGGAGAGGGTTATGTACGCTCCGTAGTCGCCAAGAGTACGGCTATTAGGCGGAAGGTACTGGCGCCCAAGCTGAATGGGCCTGAACCAGCCCCCTGCTAGCATCCACCCCATATCAGCACCGAACCGCCGCTCGTTTTCCGGAGCGACCACAAGCGACCACATCAGCACCCCGGGATCCAGCTCGTACGACCGGTAGTCGCGATCGACCCACTTCCGCGCCCACTGGCCCAGCGCATCCACGATCGGCCGGAGTTCTTCGCCTGCGGGTGTCAGGTGATAGGCCACGCCATCCCCGTCGCTCCGCCGCTGGATCAAAGCGTCCTCCTCCAACGCCTTGAGCCGCTGCGCCAGCACCGAGGGCGAGATCAGCGGCAGCGCGTGGCGGATCTCGTTGAACCGGTGGTAGCCCACCCTGAGCTCCCGGAGGATCAACGGAACCCAGCGTTGGGCCACCACTTCGGACCCCTGCGCAACGGGGCAGAACGAACCGTAGCTTCGGACCGGACGGATCGGCATGCGCGACTCGGGTCGTAGGCGGTACGAATCTCGTACTTGTAGCCCCAGGCCGCAAATCGTACCATGCTGCCGTCGCCACGAGGCGGCCGGGCGCCGCCACCGGTGGGGCCCGCCCACGGAGGCCATGGGGAGGACACGATGGCAGTGACGGAACAGCAGTCGCCCGCCGAGGCGCTGCGCGCGCGGGTACGCGCCACCTGGATCGCGGGGGACTTCGGACGGATCGCGGTCGGGTTCGAGCAGGGGGCGGCTGACTTCATCGCGCGGCTCGAGCTCACCCCCGGCGAACGCGTGCTCGACGTGGCGTGCGGCAGCGGCAACCTGACCCTTCCCGCCGCTCGCACCGGCGCGGCGACTACAGCGGTGGACATCGCGCCGGCCCTGGTGGCGCAGCTGGCCGAGCGGGCGGCGGCCGAGGGGCTGCTCGTCGACGCGCGCGAAGGCGACGCCGAGGCGATGCCGTTCGCCGACGGCAGCTTCGATACGGTGGTGACGATGTTCGGCGCCATCTTCACCGCCCATCCCGATCGCGCGGCGAGCGAGCTGCTCCGGGTGACCCGGCCGGGCGGCCGGATCGCGATGGCGAACTGGACGGCGGCCGGATTCATCGGGCGGATGCTCAAGGTCGTGGTCGGCTACGTGCCGCCTCCGGCCGGGGTGCCGTCGGTGCTGTTGTGGGGTGACCCCCGGGTGGTCGAGGAGCGGCTCGGCGGTGGCACCACCGGCATCCGGTGCGACCGGCGCGCCATGGTGCTCGAGTATCCCGGCACGCCGTCGGAGACGGTGGACCTGTTCCGCACCTGGTATGGTCCGACCGTGCGGGCATTCGCCGCGCTCGATGGCGAGCGGCAGCAGGCCCTCTTCGACGACCTGGTGGCGCTCTGGACCGAGGCCAACACGGCCGGTCCCACGGCGACGCGCATCGAATCGGAGTTCCTGGAGGTGGTCGCCACCCGCGCCTGAGCGCGGCGGGAGGCGCGCAGGCAGCCGGCGGTGCGGGGATGCCCCTCTAGCGGGAACCCGCTCCGCGGGCGTAAGATCGTCCGATCGATCCGCACAAGGGTCCTGCCGGCTCGGGGCCGGAGGGATTCCTTCATTTCGACCCCCATCGTGGGGGGGGCTCTCGGCCGGAATGACCGGCCTCGGAGCCACCATGTCCGCGCAACTCGATGGTGCCGCCCTCGCGGCGTCTG
>JBBRJW010000463.1:0-3726 GCA_038218705.1 Chthonomonadales bacterium
CGGGATTACCCGGCTATTCGCTTTCTCGATAAGCGCGACTTCTTCTCCCCCCCGGCGAGCGGCTCCTTTCGACACGATGGCATGGTAATTGTCCCCTGCTCCATGGGAACGGCTGCCCGGATCGCGAACGGCATCAGTGACGACCTGGTGACTCGCGCTGCAGACGTCTGTCTGAAGGAAGGGCGCAGGCTGATCCTGGTTCCTCGCGAAACCCCCTGGAACCTGATTCACCTTCGAAACATGACTCAGCTGTTGGAAGCAGGAGCGACGATACTGCCAGCCTCCCCGGGTTTTTATCATCGACCGACCAGTATCAATGACCTTGTTGAGCACGTTGTCGGCCGGATCCTGCAGCAGCTCGGGATTGCGCAGGTCCTGACCCCGCAGTGGCAATATGCAGAGGAGTGATGACCTCATGAAGCGCGCGATGTCCCGGGTAAAGCTGCTGCTCGACCTCGTCAAGTTCGAGCACACGATCTTTGCGCTTCCCTTTGCATTGATCAGTGCAATGCTCGCCGCCCGTCACCTTCACAGCCCGATTTCATGGGTGAAGCTGAGCTGGATCCTCCTCGCCATGGTAGGCGCGCGCAGCGCCGCAATGGCGTTTAACAGGATCGTAGATGCCGACATCGATGCGCAAAACCCTCGAACGTCCGGGCGGCATATTCCCGCCGGCCTGGTCACCCGGCTTCAGGCAGGCGCTTTTCTCGCCGGCGCGGTGTTTCTGTTTGAGCTGGCGGCGCGCGCGCTCAACCCGCTCTGCTTCGCGCTCTCGCCGCTGGCGCTCCTCGCGATTCTCGGCTACTCGTTCACGAAGCGCTTCACGTGGCTGTGCCATCTGGCCCTCGGGGCCGCCATTGGGATTGCACCGATTGGGGCATGGATTGCGATCACCGGACGTCTCGACGTCGCCCCTCTCCTGCTCGGGCTGGCGGTGACCCTCTGGATCGGCGGGTTCGACATTATCTATGCAACCCAGGATTTTGAGTTCGACCGCGGCAGTGCGGTCTTCTCGCTTCCAAAGCGCGTAGGGATAGCGGAAGCGCTTGCCGTCTCGCGGATCATGCACCTCCTCCTCGTCGGGGCGCTGATCCTCACGGGCCTCCGAGAGGGATTACACGAGCTCTATTTCGCCGGCGTATTCATAGCGGCGCTGCTGATCGCCTGGGAGCAGTCTCTGGTCAGGCCGACCGACCTGCGCCGGGTCAACGTCGCGTTCTTCACCCTGAACGGCTGGGTCTCCGTTTCACTCTTCATATTCGTGCTGCTCGACTTGGCGATCCGCCATTGACCGGCAAGAAACACCCATGACTCTGCGAATTGGCAGCGTTCCCTATCTGAATGCAAAGCCGCTCGTCGACTGGTTTCATAGTCCCGAGTGCAGTGCAGACGTCGAGCTCATCTACGAGGTGCCGTCGCGCCTTGCAGCCATGCTCGAAGCCGGAGAGATCGACGTCGCGAATGTCTCGATCTTCGAAGGGCTACGCCGCCCCGAGCTCGTGCTGATACCGGATATCTCCATCTCCGCATACGGCCCGGTCAAGAGCGTTCGCCTCTTCTCCCGCGCGCCACTCCATCAGATTCGCTCGGTTGCTCTCGACACCAGCTCGCTCACCTCATCGGCGCTCACACGCATACTGCTGGAGAGTCGTTTCGGGCTGCGGCCGCAGTACGTTGAGCATGCTCCTGAGCTCGATTCGATGCTCGCAGAGTGCGATGCGGGCCTGATCATCGGTGACCTGAAGCTGTTTGATCTGCTCCCGGGAACCGAAGTGATGGACCTGGGGGCCGCATGGCAGGAGTGGACGGGGCTGCCATTTGTCTATGCGGGCTGGCTGGCTCGGCCGGAACGGTTGTCGCCGGAAATGGCCGAAATCCTGACGACTGCGAAGAACTGGGGTGTATCGAGGCTCGAGATGCTCGCGGAGCGCTGGGCCGGGCGGATGGGGCTTCCGCTGCATCGGTGCCAGGACTACCTGATTCATGTAATGAACTACGATCTGACCCCGGACCAGCTCGCGGGCCTCCATCGATTTCGCGAGGAGTGCCAGGCACGTTGCCTCCTACCCGTGCCCGGAGCCGATGGTGCTGCCGGGTAACAACGGGGAGTCACTTTCGGAGCAAGCGCAGGAGCGTAAAACAGATAAAGCCAGCCGATGTAATCACGTTCAACCGCATAGCGGTACGGAACGCAGAGACGTCGGAGTGCTTGCCGGCCCGGAACTCTGAAGCGAACCGCGCTACTTCCGCGAGGATCCAACAGTACGCCGCACCCACGAGCCCTGCGCCCGGACGGTCGCCTCTCCACGCGAGTGCCCCGACTGCGGAGAGCCCGGCAGCCACAAGGACCGCAAAGCCGAACCGGAGCGCCCCTGCCGGACCGAGCGCAACAGCCAGGGTCCGGTCTCCCCTGTTCCGATCCTCCTCGATCTGATATACCTGTGTAAGCGGATAGAGCCCAAGAGTGGTAAGGGCTGCGGAGAGCGCGGCCACCCACCCTGTCGCCCCGTCCGATCCGCCCCATCCCCCGCGCGCCGTTATCCAGCCCGCCGCCGCGCCACACGCCCCCTGTCCGAAGAACACCGTGGCCGCGCTCAACCAGGGGCTCGCTTTCCAGCGGACTGCTGGATGTGAGTAGAGAACGCCGAGCAGCGCCACGACAAGATAGACTTTCAAGAGGGCCATTGAGACGGCAGCGGCAATCAGCGCCCCCAGGCACTGCAGGACCAGCGAGAGACTGAGAAGCCCGTCCGGAACGGGCGGGGGGGCGAGCATCCCGCCCACCGGGCCTTCGTCGCGATCGTAAGCGGAGTTGAATGCGGTGATTCCGGTATAGAGGAAGAGATGGAAGGCGATGAACCCGGCGGCGAAGCGCCAGTGAAAGCGGCCAGCAGCCAGCATATAGCCCCAGAGGAAGAGAGGAGAGAGAGTCAGCTGGAACAGCACGCGAAGGTGCTTCCACGCTGCGTGGAGGGCCAACAGGCGGCCGGTACCCATGGGGTCAGACGCCGTTGGCGACGGAGGCATAAGCGAGGTCACACGCTTGCACCGCCGCCACCCCGTCGGTCGCGGCTACGGATGCTGCCTGGAGGCCGCGAACTACGTCCGCAAAGTGAGAGACCTGCCGTTCGAACCGGTTGGGTCCGCCCTCATCGTGCCGACGCCACACCGGCTCGTCGGCCGTGAGGTACTGAAGCGATCCTGTATCGTAGTCGATGATACACGCGCCGGCAGTGCCATAGATCTCCACGACAGACCGATCGGCAGGCGACGACCAGGATGTCTCTACGACTCCGATCGCGCCCCCGGTCGACTGGAGGAGAATCGCCGCCGTGTCCTCCACGGTCAGCTCGGGCTGAACACGGCGAACGCGCGCGCTCACCGCAGCGACGTCGCCGCAGAACATTCGGAACAGATCGATCCCATGGATCCCGGTATGGAGCAGAGCGCCCCGGGTCGCGCTCCCTGAGCCGAATTCCGTGGCAGCTGCATCACGCCAGAGGCCCCCGAAGCGGCATCGGAACATCGTCGGCTGCCCGAGATCGTCGTTCTCGACGAGGTCGCGCGCAAAGAGGATCGGAGGGTGGAACCGATGGCAGAAGCCGGGCAACAGGAGGCGCTCTCGCTCAGCAGCCAGAGCCTCGAGCGCGGCCGCCGTTTCGCCGTTACCTGTAAAGGGCGTCTCCAGCAGAACATGCGCGCCGCTGCGCAGGGCCGCCGAGGCGA
>JBBRJW010000464.1:0-3723 GCA_038218705.1 Chthonomonadales bacterium
CAGGAGATCCTTCGGGTCATCGACGCACTGCAGCTCTCCGCGCAGTACAAGGTGGCTACACCGGCGAACTGGGAGCAGGGCGGCGATGTTATCATTGTTCCGACGGTCTCCAACGAAGAGGCGAAGACGCTCTTCCCCAAGGGCTTCAAGGAGCAGAAGCCCTACCTTCGCACCACTCCTCAGCCCTAGCACGATCGCGCTCCGCTCGCCCAAAAGCATCGAAGCCCGGCCAACTGGCCGGGCTTCGATGCGCTTGCTGGTCGGGAGAGTGTCTAGTAGGTAGCGTTCCAGCCTCCTCCGCCATCCTGGTTAATGTTGATGGACTGACCCCAGTCCAGCGCGCCCTTCAGGTCCTGCGCTGTGTCAGTGCTCGGGTTGCCGTGCCAGACGCGCTGGATGCCGCCCCGATACTTCACATGCGAATCCGCATAGAGGATGTTCATGCCGTTGCTGTGGCGTGGCAGCGTAAGGCCTGGATCTGTCTGGCGCCGGGTAGAGTCCCAGATCGTATAGTCCGCATTCAGCCCCTGGAACGACGCTGCATTCCCCATCGTGTGCTGAGCATCCGGGTTGTTCGTGTCCAGGCCGTCCATGGCAAGCACCAGCTCGGCGACCCGTGGCGGCTGAGCAATCTTGATCTGGCTGAAGTTGTTGTTACCCAGGTAGCTCGAGCCGTTCTTGCTCGAATCGTCCGGGCACTTGTAGACCTGATAGTTCTTCACGTAGGGATAGATGGCGGCCGCCCACATGAGCGGATTCACCGTAACGTCCGTATTGCAGCACGCATAGGGCCACGTCTCGTCGAAGTCCTGCGTGTATTGTGCGAACGCGAGACCAATCTGCTTAAGGTTGGAGCCGCAGCTGGCCTGGCGGGCCTTCTCGCGAGCTTTCGCGAAGACCGGGAAGAGAATCGCTGCCAGAATGGCAATGATAGCGATGACGACGAGCAGTTCGATGAGGGTGAAACCTCGTTTAGATCGATTCATTCTGTTATCTCCGTCCGCCTCTTAGTGGGCGGTTCCACGAAAGCAACCTAGCAGCACGAACAAGTAAGTGGTGCGATAAAACCAGACACGTTCCGACTGTTTTGATCTCCTCCTTTCCATCCCGCACCTCCGCACTACGTGAACCAGACCCGGACGGGCAGGCGCGGATCAGGATGACATTCTGGCCAGTGCGAACATCCAGGTGCTGCAAGCGATTCCGCAGGGCTGGCGCTTGCCCGCAAGTTACCGCCTCAGTGCACTCCTGCCACAGGTGGCCCTCGTGCAGCCAGAGAGTGTATGCCGAGTAGGCCAGAATCGCGATGCCGAAGCGACCCCTGTACCATCCTGTTGCAATATGATACTGATGACTTGACTGACTGTCAAGGGATAAAGGCCCGATTCTTAAAAATAACCAAGAAATGCCTGCGGAAAACCGACTGGAACCGTTCAGCGTCGGCAGCTGCGGCTCCAGAGCACCATAGACCATGCTTTCGACGAATCCGGCTCGCGCCGGGTCTGCCGGCAGGCGCGGCCCGCTGCGCCTCTGGTCGGCTCGGGCCGAGCCACGCGAAAAGGAGGCCAGAGGGGAGAGCGCTGGCTCTCCCCTCTGGCCTCCAATTGGCTGACTAATTGCATACCGTCCGTTACGGGTGGTTGATATACCAGTCCGCCGGGGTGTCGTTGCCGTTGAACTGAACACCGGTCGACTGGCGTCGGTACTTCACGTGACCGTCGTAGAAGCCGATGATGGTTCCGTCTGTATGGCGGAATGCAACGTCAGCGCCCGAGTTGCCCTGGGTGCCGTCGTACTTGCTTCCGTTCCACTGAGAGTTATCGATCGGGTTCTTGCCATTCCAGTCGGTCTGCTCGGAGCGCCATACGTTGTACTCGTTGTTCTTGGCGTCGATCGTCTGGATGGTGTTGGAGGGGGCAGTTACCGCCGCCATCGGAACTTCGGTCCCGTCGTTGCCGCCTCCAGGAACGCCCGCAGTGACAGGCTGGTAGACGCAGTTTACCGCGTAATCGAGATACGGGATGTTCTGGTTGAGCGCCGGGTTCAGGTTGCCAGTGATATGATTCGACGAGTCCGGGCAGACGAAGATCTGCGCGTTTTTCGTGTAGGGATAGAGATCCTGTGCCCACGAGACGCGGTTATTGCAGCACCCGCCGAACGCGTTGTTGGTTATGAACGCAGGGGTGAAGCGCTCGTCGTAGTCCTGCGCGTACTGATGATGAGCGAGCTCAATCTGCTTGAGGTTGCTCGTGCAGCTGGTCTGGCGAGCCTTTTCGCGCGCCTTCGCAAAGACAGGGAAGAGGATCGCGGCGAGAATGGCGATGATGGCTATTACGACTAGCAGTTCGATGAGGGTAAACCCTCGCCGGGTACGATTCATGGATTGGTCTCCATCTGTCCTTCTGGACATGACCTCTAGGGTGAAGTAGCGGTGGCGCACGGAGGTTCACAATGCCGGGCCACTCGGTGGGCGGTTCGCACGGGCGCAGCCAAAGCCGTGCTGGGTGTGTGAGATATATTACAGGCAATAGTATCCTTCTGTCAATAGGTTGGACGGCAAATGGTTAAGAAATGTTCAGGATCGCTCATCGCGGGATAACCATGTCGCACGATATGAGCACGCCCGTGCAGTCGAATCTGAATTATCCAATACCCGGGCGCGCAGGAATCGCGAGAAGCGCCGCCGAAATCCGGTGCTCCCATCGTCCGCCTGCTTCGAGAGGCTGCAATCCTGCCATGGTCCGCCATTCAATTATCATCCTGGCTCTGATCGCGATCCCTTGCGGCTGCCACCGCGCTGACCAGGCGCGCCCTACGGCGGTGCCGCAGGCCGGTCCTTCGACCGGTGCAAAGATCGTGACCCACCCGCGTTTCGCCGATGCTGCAGCCGCGGCAGGTATCGACTACCGGTGGGTGATCCATGCCAGGCGGCCACTCAATATTCTTCAGACCATCGGCAACGGATGCGCCTTCCTCGATTACGATAACGACGGCAATCTGGATATTCTGCTGGTCGGGGATCGTGTGGCTCTCTATCGCGGCGACGGCAAGGGGCATTTTACGAATGTCACGGTCCAGGCCGGACTCGATCGGCTCCGCGGCCATCTCCTCGGCTGCGCGGTCGCTGATTACGACAACGATGGTTTCGAGGATATCTACCTGTCCGGATATCGCACGGGACTGCTTCTCCATAATGAGCACGGGAAGCGGTTCCGCGATGTGACAGCGGCCGCAGGCTTAAAGCCTCAGCCATGGGGCACCTCCGCCGCGTTCGCAGATATTGATGGCGACGGGAGCCTCGATCTCTACATCTGCAACTACGCGGTCTTTGGCCCCGATACCAAACCACAGCTCTGTATCATGAACAACGTTCTCACAAGCTGCCCGCCGCGCTACTATAAGCCCCTCCCTGGGGTGCTCTACCATAACGATGGAAACGGTCGCTTCTCCGATGCAACGCGCGTCTGGGGCGCGGATGCCGTAAACGGTCGGGCGCTGGGCGTGGCGTTCGCCGACTACGACGCCTCGGGGCGGCAGAGCGCGGCAATCGCGAACGATGAGCGGCCGGGGGACATGCTGCACAACCTCGGCGGTCACTTCGAGAGCATCGGCGAGGCTGTCGGAATTGCGATGGGGCCGGATAACCGGCCGCACGGTGGGATGGGAATTGACTGGGGGGACTATGACAACGACGGCCGGCTCGATCTGACGGTGGCGGCCTTC
>JBBRJW010000465.1:0-3715 GCA_038218705.1 Chthonomonadales bacterium
AGCGTGGATCCAGCGATCATCGCCGAGCATGGAGCCGTGAGTCCGGAGGTGGCCGAGGCGCTTGCACGTGGCGCGCGAACGCGTTTCGGGGCGAGCTATGGCGTCGGCATTACCGGCGTCGCCGGCCCTGGCGGCGGAACCGAAGCGAAGCCCGTCGGGCTCGTCTATATCGCGGTGGCAGGTCCCGCCAGCTGCAGGGCAGAGCGCGCGAACTTCATTGGCTCGCGCCAGATCGTGCGTCACCGCGCCTCGCAGACGGCTCTCAACATGCTGCGCCTCCAGGTGCTCCGGGAGGGCGCATCGCCAGCGGGGAGCGCATAATCGCTTTTCCGGTTTTCGTCCGCACTCAGGAGTAGTGAGAGGAAGCAGTCGTGATGCTGCCGTCCTTTGTCGGACAAGTCCCAATTGCCTGGAATCGACCCTTCTCCTCTCACGCCCCCAGGGGCGTTGAATCGGGTCGGCCCTCCCCGGAACGCCGCAGTATCGCGGTAGTCCGGCGAGGGCGGGAGAGCAAACACGCCAGAGGCCACTCGCGCTTCGGCCGCGCCGTATGGGTCCCACCGGGCCCCAAACGACCGGCAAGCCCGCGCGTCCCCCGGTTATCGCGAATCCAACACAGGCGATACCCGGGAGCCGGCAGGTGGAGCGCCGCTGCGCCCTCATGGAGAAGCGCCCGATGGGCGCCGAAAGGATGGATTACCGTGGGAAACGAAGAGACGACCAGCAAGATGGACCCTAAGAAGGGGAAAGCCCTCGACATTGCTCTCAGCAACATCGAGAAGCAGTTTGGAAAGGGAAGCGTCGTACGGCTGGGACAGTCGATGCGCCTGAACATCGACGCGATATCCACTGGATCGATCGCGCTCGACATGGCGCTTGGAATCGGCGGGATACCCCGCGGCCGAATCACCGAGATCTACGGCACGGAGTCTTCCGGAAAGACCACGATCGCTCTCCAGTGCATCGCCCAGGCCCAGAAGAAGGGCGGCACCTGTGCCTACGTGGATGTTGAGCACGCCATCGACCCGGAGTATGCGCGCAACCTGGGAGTTGACGTCGATAACCTCTTCATTTCGCAGCCGACAACCGGCGAAGAGGCGCTCGACATCATGGATGCGCTGATTCGATCGAGCGCCATCGACGTGGTTGTCCTCGACTCGGTAGCGGCGCTCGTCCCGAAATCCGAGCTCGAAGGCGACATGGGCGACTCGCACGTTGGCGTGCATGCCCGCCTCATGTCTCAGGCGCTGCGGAAGGTGGCCGGCTCTATCAACCGCACCAACACCGCGGCAGTCTTCATCAACCAGATTCGCCAGAAGATCGGCGTTATGTTCGGTAACCCGGAGACTACCTCCGGCGGCCTGGCGCTGAAGTACTACGCCTCCGTTCGCATGGAGGTGCGCCGTATCGAGACCGTGAAGAACGGCACCGACGCCGTCGGCGCGCGCGTTCGGGTCAAGGTGGTGAAGAACAAGGTTGCGCCACCCTTCCGGCAGGCCGAGTTCGACATTATGTTCGGCAAAGGCATCTCGCGATCAGGTTCCATGCTCGATATGGGTGTCGACCTGGGGATCATCAACAAGAGCGGCGCTTACTTCTCTTATAATGACGTTCGCCTCGGACAAGGCCGTGAGAACGCTCGCGGCTTCCTGGAGGGAAATGAGCCCCTGATGGACGAGATCGAGAACAAGATCCGCACGCACGGGACGGCTGTGCCCGTCGTTGCCGTGGTCGATGAGGAAGACGAGGCGTAGCGCCTCGCCGAGCAGTACAGAGGCCCCGCCAGCACGCGCTCAAGGGTGCAGTACGGGGGCCTTCGATAAGCAGAGGGGAGGAGCGCTTTGCGCTCCTCCCCTCTGCTTATAAGTCCGTCGGGAAACCGCTACTCTGCCAGGAGCAGATGGAAACCTTCGAGCGCGCCCGGAATGCGCCAAATTGGTAGCAGGGCCGCGGTGAACTGGCCCCCATCGGTCGTCGTCACACGCAGGCTCAGAGTGCCGCGGGAACAGGCTGCGCCGACTGACGCGCGGAGCGCATCGGTGGACGCCGGGGCGAGGAGCGCCTCCAGCGAAGCCGGCGTACCGGCCAGCGACGCGGCAGCGCGGTTTCCGGCGACAATGTCGAGGGAAGGGGAGAGGGTGAACGCAGGCTGGGCGATGTTTTCCAGCAACTCCTTGTGGAGAGCGCTCATCGAATCCGCTGCGCGGCGCGCCTGCTCTGCGGCCGCCTTCTGGACGCGGAGCGCCAGATCGGCGGCCTCCACCTCGGCCCGAAGCTGTGCGAGCTCGCGCGCGACCGCCATCCGGGCCGCCCGCTCGTAGGCTGTCTCAATAAGTCGCTCGGCATCTCTGTTGCAAGCGGCCGACTTCGCCGCCTCCTGGGCGTCGAGCGCCCCCACAACGAGATGAAGTCCCGTCGTTGGCGTGGGGTGTTCTGCGGTTGTGCTGCGCTTATGGGACACGACGATCAGCCTCCGAGCGAATGCGGCAGTACTCGGCGGGGAGCCAGCCCTTCTATTGTATCGGCGCTCCGCTTCACTTTCAGGAGGCCGAATTCCGCCATTGTATGCGCCCGGGAGTCAGTGGGTGAGATCACCCACGCCCGGCGTGTTCTCGCCGCCGAGCGAGCCGCTCCCGGTGGCGGAATCAACCTTCGACTTCAGGTAGGAGCGCATCAGGGTATTGGTGGCCATCGCGCCTAGCGCGATGAAGAGCCAGAGGTGGATGAGAAGAGCGACGAAGCTCACCGTCGCGCATAGCCGACCGACCGCCTGCTTGCGCGGCTCCTCGATCATCATAAAGACCCATCCCACCGGGAGCCCGATCCAGGGCAGTGTGAGGGCCAGAAGGATGGCAGCGCGGTTCGCGGTCGCCGGATCGCCGCCGCGCACCGCCGCCCCGCCAGGGGCGTAGGTGGGACCACCAGGCTGCGGCGCTCCCTCACGGCCGCTCGGTGTCTCGCGGGAGGGCCCGGATGGACCGACGGCTGGCGAGCCAGCGTAAAGCGAAGCGCCGCACTTCCAGCAATTGGGCACCGCGTCAAAGTTGTTCGCCCCGCACTTCGGACAGCTCACGCGGCCTGCGTGCTGCGCCATCTCGGTTGCTCCTTCCACCGCAGACTCCCCGGCGGGCTAGATAGAATAGTCGATCGCGTCCGGCGGAGCCGCCTCGTTGGCACGGTAGCGCTCGGCAATGTCGCCGAAGGAGGCGTTATCCAGAACAGCAGCCAGGGCATCCCGAGCATCTTTCCAGACGACCCGCAGTGAGCAGATTGCGGGGTCCGGGCAGCCGCACTCCATAAAACGAGTTACACTGACGCAGCTTATAGGGGCTACCGGCCCGTCTACCGCGCGCACGACCGCTCCCAGGGAGATCTCAGTCGCGGGCCTGCTCAGGCTGTAGCCGCCGCCCGGGCCCTTGCGGCTATCGACGAACCCCTGTCGCTTCAGCGCCAGCAGGATCTGCTCGAGAAATTTGAGCGGTATATTCTGGCGAGAAGCGATCTCGCTTATCTGAACCGGCGGCCCCGGGTGGAGCGCCAGATCGAGGATAGCGCGCGTTGCATATTTCGCCCGGCTGGAGATCATCTCGTTTTCGCCTCTTTCAGTTACATAGACGCCATCAGTTTACACTCGGAACGGCGCTCGTTGTCAAACGAGCCACGCCTGGGTCTGGAAGGGAATCGCTCGCGCCCGCGGGAATAGCTCCCGACACCA
>JBBRJW010000466.1:0-3709 GCA_038218705.1 Chthonomonadales bacterium
CAACCCGGGGTTGAAGGCGACTTCAGCCCCGGGATGTATTATAAAGCAGTGGCCGCCTGATAGTGCCGCAGGCAGGGCCCGAATTGACAGGCGGAACGTGTTCCTGTCAGGGCTCGCCATGCCCAAGATGGCGAGCGATCAGTTGCAGTTGAAGGGAACATGACATATGATTGACGCTGTAGGAGTTGAGCGCGGAGACGGACGGGGGATCGAGCGAGAGCCTATGACCCAGGCCGAGCTCATTACACAGCTACAACGGAACTGGACGCTTGATACAGACGGCGCCGCAATGTATAAGGCCCTCGCCGATCGGGATCGCATTCCGGAGCGGCGGACCGTTTTCCAGAAGCTGAGCGATCTAGAGAAGAAGCACGCCGACCAGTGGGCGCAGCGAATCCGCGACCTGGGCGGAGACGTGCCGGTACTGGCGGAAGGACAAGCCCATGGCGCGAGTGTAGCGGACGCGCCGGGCGGTATGCAGGGCAAACTCCAGGCGATCGAAGCCGAGGAGCGGCGCGACGTTGCGGCGTACCTGAAACAGTTCCACGAGATGGACGATGAGGAGAGCCGCGTCATCCTTCGCGAGGTCGTACTGGACGAATTCACTCACTCCCACGTTGTGAACCGGCTCTATGCACAGTCGAGCCCGCGGTCGGCCCTCGATTACCTGGCGCGACGGCAGAGACAGGGCACCGGAAGCTGGATAGGAGATGCCGTCTACGGCGTGAACGACGGGCTCGGCGCTATTTTCGGCATCGTCAGCGGAGTCTCCGGCGCCACGCTCAACAGTCCCACTGGAAACCATGCGGTACTTATTGCCGGACTTGCCGGGCTTGTAGCCAGCGCACTCTCCATGGGAAGCGGCGCTTACCTCGCGGCGAAGAGCGAAAAAGAGATTTACGAGGCCGAGCTTCATCATGAGAAACAGGCGCTCGAAGAGCATCCCGAAGCGGCAAAGGAGGAGCTGGCGATCTTCTACCAGCTCAAGGGAGTACCGGAGAAGGACGCCAATAACATCGCGGAGTTCCTTGCCGCGAGCCCTGAGCAGTTCCTGAAGACAATAGCCGCAGAGAAGTTGAACCTGACCGAGGACGGCCTGAGCAATCCGGTTACGTCAGCCGTCTCGGGCTCGATTTCAACCGCCGTTGGAGCGCTTATCCCGATTCTGCCGTTCTTCTTCATGCACGGGATTCCTGCGGTGGTAGCCGCCGCGGTCGTCTCCCTCGTGGCGCACTTTGCGGTGGGCGCGGCCAAGAGCCTGGTTACTGTCCGCTCCTGGTGGAGCAGTGGGTGGGAGATGACGCTTATCGGCGTGCTGGAGGGAGTGGTCACGTATGTTATAGGAGTTGGCCTCGGGCACCTCGGTGTCGCCGGCGGATAGGGCCCGGCTTCGGGGAGGCACCCGTGCGGCGCTCCTGGTGGGTTTTGGAACGCTCTGAAGTCGGGCAATTGTCGACTCGGATTCGCCTTCAGCCTCCTGCGGTCCAGGAAAGGGAATGAGCAGTGATGCAGTTCAAAGCGAGCGGGTGGGCTCTTGTTGGGGCATTGCTTTTCGCAGGAGGCGGTGGCCGAGCAGACGATGTTATCCATCACTCAGTGCTCGCTGCGGACAACGGACACGTTGCGATCGTGAAGGATAGTGGCGAGGTCGAGTGGACCCTCCCCATCGGTGGCAATACTCATGATATCCAGCTTCTGCCTAATGGCAATGTGCTGCTCTCCGACAGCCCGACGACGGTAGAGGAGGTCGACCGCGCCGGCAAAGTCGTCTGGATGCATCAGTCAACACCGAAGCCACCATACTCAGGCGCGATAGAGATCCACAGCTTTCGGCGGCTGCAGAGTGGCCTGACGATGATTGCCGAAACAGGCAACCTCCGGATCATCGAGGTCGACTCCCATGAGGTGGTGGTGCACGAGACTCCGCTGACGGTAGTCCATCCGTCCACACACAGCGATACCCGCCGGGTGCGAAAGCTGGAGAACGGCAACTATCTGGTGTGCCACGAGAACGACGGCTGCGTGCGCGAGTACGACCCGTCGGGGAAAGTGGTCTGGAGCTATGCTCTCGATCTGAACGGCCGCCCGGAAAGCCCCGGGCATGGGCCCGAGGGGCATGGCTGCCACGTGTTCAGCGCACTGCGGCTGAAGAGCGGCAACACGCTTATAGCGGGTGGAAACAACAACCGGATCTTCGAAGTCAACCATGCTGGTACGGTTGTATGGTCAATCGATCAGAAGGAGCTGCCAGGGATTACGCTGGCTTGGATTACCGGGCTGGAAGTGCTTTCGAACGGGCATATTGTCTTTGGCAACTGTCACGCGGGACCAGAGAATCCTCAGCTCATAGAGGTGACGCGCGATAAGAGAGTGGTCTGGACCTTTCGCGACTTCAAGACGTTTGGCAACGCGCTCTCCTCTGCGGAGCTGGTGGATGTGAAGGGGCGCATACTGCGCTAATGAGGAGGCCGCTGTTTCAGCGGTCGCTCAGGCTCTCGCTTTTGTACAACCCGAGTATCCGACCATCCAGCTCAATACGCTCGACTGGCGCATGGTGCTCACTCAGAAGCTCAATCCAGCGCTGACGGCCCTGATGTCGAAGATGCGCAACCCACCAGAGGACCGACCTGTTGCGGCGGCGGAGACGCTGCGGATGGTTTCGCAGCAGCGTCTTACCGAGGATGAGGCGCTTGAGATCCTGGGCTTCTCGTAGGTCAACCTCGCCCTGACCGAAGAAGAGGAGCGGCAGTCGGGCGAGTATCTGCAGGCGTTACCAGCAGGGGAACGGGAGGAAGCGATGATCGTCAAGCCAAAGTGGTACACCGAAGCTTACGAGAAGGGTCAGCAGGAAGGCCGGCCGCGAATGCGCGGCCGGCCTTGCCATTAGAACGGGAGGCTGCGCTAGTGCACCTGGTTGAGATTGATGTAGTTGTACTCACCGCTGTTGTCGGAAGCGATGCCCTTCATCAGCTCTTCACCCGGGTAGTGCTCGCCGAGGCACAGGCCCATCGTCATGATGCGCGCGTGTGAGGTGTTCTTCTCGCGTACCAGACGCCGGATCTCGTTCACGTCACGGATGGTGTTAGGCCCTTCTGGCTCACCGTCCGACATCAGGAAGATCTCGTTGATCTCGTCATAGGAGAGTGCGGCAAGAATGGCTCCTGAGATATTGGTGTGATCGGCGAGCGGAAGGCGCTCCACCCAGCGAATCGACTCCTGTACCACGTCTGCGTTGGCAGGCAGCATGTTCACGGAGAGCTTGACCACGTTGGCATCGAAGTGGATGATATTGAAAGTGTCACCAGGCGCCAGGCCGGCGATTGCCTTAGAAAGCGCTTCTTTGGCCTTCCCGATCTTGTTGCCGTCCCGCATACTGCCCGACGTATCGAGCACGTACACCACGTGAAGCGCGCCTTTACCAACTCCGGAAGGCCGCTTTCCAAAAACTCCGCCACGGCCGGAGCCCGAAGGGCCGCCGCCAGCGCCGCCGGCTGTAACACCCAGCAGGCCCTTTATGTCGCCGAAGGGTACTCCACGAGCGACCACACGGTTGTCTCCGCCGTCACCATCACCGTCGCCCACGCCAGCGCCGCCACCGTTTCCGATGCCGATTCCCCGGCCACGGCCATAGCCCACTCCGCTGCCGCCGGTTCCGGGCAGCTCTGAGCCGTTACCGTGGCCGCCGCCAGGTGGCCGCGTTCCGATCCTG
>JBBRJW010000467.1:0-3708 GCA_038218705.1 Chthonomonadales bacterium
CGATATCCAGAGCCTTCCGCGTTGACATGCCGGCCTCGAGCGCCCGCTGCGAAGCGGCCTGAATCGAACGGCCATCTGCCAGTGGATCGCTAAAGGGGATACCGATTTCGACGACGTCCGCGCCCGCGCGATCGAGGGCGGTTACGATCTCAATCGTCGCTTCAGCGCTGGGGTCACCGGCGGTCACGAAGCAGACCAGCGCCTTCTCTCCACGCTCCTTCAGCTCACAAAACCGCTTAGCTAACCTGCTCACTCCACGCCTCCCTGCTCCGGACCTTGCGGCCAAACTAACAAGTGGAGTCAGGATACCCTATCCCAACACGGGTCGCGGGATCTCACGGCTCACAAATCAGCGGCAGCGCATGTAGGTTCATGGATGCTCCTCTTACCGTATGCTCCACCCGGCCCGGCGGAGCGACTCGCAGGGCGCAGGGACTTTCCTATCACCGTGGACCCCTCCCCTGACCGCTCACTCGCCTCGCGCGGGAGGTACGCGAAGGAGCACTCAAGCTCCGCTCTGCTCGTTCGCTAAGGGAGGAGTGACTGAAATCGCTTGCCAATGGCCCGGGCTTTGCCTGCTGCTTTGAGCCGGGCAAGTGTTGGACCGCGCCTCCGAGGAGGGAGGGTTCCCGGCAGGCGCTTCTCACTTTGTTCACGGTGCAGGGATTTCATTGCGCCGGGAGGGAGCGAGTGCGCACGCCCCTCCCTTAGCGAGAGCGTATCGCGACACCAGAGTCCGCGATGGAGAGCCGTCGGCGCGACACGAGCGAGCGGTCAGGGGAGGGGCCGGGGGAGGGGAAATCGCGAGCGAGCGATCTCACAAACCATCCAGCCTCAACGTCTCGCGTGTGGAGGAGGAAGGGGAGGGGAAATCGTGAGCGAGCAGTCTCACCACCGATCCAGCCTCGACTTCCCGCCTGTGGAGGATCGAGGGTAGGCGCGACATGTGCATGGCGCGCCCACCGATAGCTGCCGTGGCTAAGCGAGCGCCTTCTGGATAACGAAACCGCCATTTCCGGTGAGGCGCTGGAATCGGCCGTTGTACAGGTAAGTCAGCGCCATATCGTTCATGCCCATGGCGTGAAGTATGGTTGCGTGCAGGTCTCGAATGTGGTGAGCATCCTCGCCCGCCTTGAACCCGACTTCGTCCGAAGAGCCTACAACGGAGCCGCCGCGAATGCCGCCGCCAGCCATCCAGACCGTCTGAACCCCCGGGTTGTGATCACGCCCGGTGCCGCCCTGCGAGATAGGCATACGGCCGAACTCACCAGCCCAGACGACGAGTGTGCTGTCCAGAAGTCCCCGGCGCTTCAGGTCGGCGAGAAGCCCGGCGATGGGCTTGTCCGTGTCGAAGGCGTGCTTGCCGTGATTGCCGACGATGTCCCCATGGGCGTCCCACGTATCGTCCCCATGACCGCCGCCGCTGTAGAGCTGAACGAAGCGCACGCCTCGCTCCACGAGACGCCGCGCCAGCAGGCACTTGCGCCCGAACTTCTCGGTCCTGTCGTTGTCGAGACCGTACAGCGCCCGGGTCTCCTCGGTCTCCTGGCTGATGTCGACGACCTCAGGGGCGTGCGCCTGCATCCGGTATGCCAACTCGTAGGAGGCGATCCGCGCTTCCAGGTCTGAGTCGCCCGGGTGAGCCTGCAGATGCTCTTGATTGAGCTCACCGAGAAGGTCGAGGCTGGAGCGCTGCGCTTCGCCAGAGACGCCCGATCCGGGAGAGAGATCCAGAATGGGCGTGCCGCTGGCGCGGAAGACCGTTCCCTGGTACGTCGCCGGCATGAACCCGGAAGACCAGTTCGGAGCGCCCCCGATGGGCCCTCCCCGATGATCGGTCATTACCACAAAGCCCGGCAGATCCTGGTTAAGCGTGCCGAGGCCATAGGTGACCCAGGACCCGACCGACGGGTAGCCCTGGAGGATCGACCCGGTATTCATCTCGAACAGGGCCGGCGCGTGATTATTGCTGTCGCCATAGACGGAGCGAACGAAGCAGATATCGTCGACATGCTGCCCCAGGTGCGGGAAGAGATCCGAGACCTCGATCCCCGACTGGCCATATTTCTTGTACGCATAGGGGCTGCGCATCAGGGGAGAGTTGTTGCCGCCGCCAAAGGTTTTCACCTCGCCGACCGCGGGAATGGCCTCGCGAATGGTCTTTCCATGATACTTTGTGAGCTCGGGTTTGGGATCGAACGTATCGACCTGACTCGGGCCGCCATACATAAAGAGGAAGATCACCGACTTTGCCTGCGCCGGGAACATGGCGGCGTGCGGCGCAAGCGGGCTGGCAGGGCGGGAACCGGTCCGCAGCGCTTCCGCCTGGGCCTCCTGCGCAAGCATGAACGAGAGGGCCAGACTGCCAAAACCAACGCCGGCGCGCGAGAGGAATTCTCTGCGCGAGAGCGCCTGCCGGAAGTGACCGGGACCACGAAGGATCTTTTCGGGACTAGCTGCCATGGGACTCGTGCTCCTCGCGTAAAGGACGCGGAACGATGCAGAAACGACCGACGACCGAGGCGCGGGCCGTATTTATATTCTCGATTAGACAGGCTATTGTACAACCAGTTACACCTGAATTGTTCGACATTCTCAAATGCCGACGAAGCAGACCAGGTAGATCCATGCGATTGGCGCAGCAAAGAGCAGGCTATCGAATCGGTCGAGCGCGCCGCCATGGCCCGGCAGCAGTCGTCCGAAGTCTTTGATGCCGAGTTCGCGCTTCAGCGCAGATTCAAAGAGGTCTCCTGCCTGTCCGAGCGTTCCGGCGATCAGTCCGATCATCGCGCCATGGATGGGGACGATTTGCAGTGCGTGGGCGAATACGAGCCCGGCGACCACCGCGCCGACGAGTCCGCCAAGGCTGCCTTCCACTGTTTTGCCCGGCGAGAGCCGGGGCGCAAGTTTGCGCTTCCCGACTGCACGGCCCACCAGGTACGCGAATGTATCGGTGGCCCATACGCAGACTGCGACAAAGAGCATCACCCAGGCTCCACGGTCGGCAATCGGGAACGGGCCTACAGCGAGCTTTCCGGGAGTCCCGCGGAGAAGGGCGAAAGCTCCGAGCCCTGCGCCAATGTAGAAGAGCCCGAACAGCCCGTACCGTGAGCGGGCAGCGCCGAGCGCCGGCCGCCCCTGGGCCGCTATGCGGAGTCGGACGAGACAGAATGCCACCGTGCACATGGCGCAGATCGCAAACGTCTTCGCCGCCGCCGGGGATGATGCGGCCGCCCAGAACGCTGCTGCCGGCAGAATGAGCGCCCACCATGCGAGCGCTGCGTTGAAGGGGGAGGGGAGTCGATCCGATGCTGGCAGCGGACCCGAGCCCTCCGCAGCAATGAGCTCGGAAGTCGCAATTGCGGCGACAACGATCGTTGCGATCAGGAACGGGACCTGGCCTGCAAAGCAGCAGCCGAGGAAGAGCGCGATCCCGAAGATGGCGGTAACGGTGCGAGTCAGCATCGCTTCTCCGCCGGGAGACGTCCCTGGTCACGGTCGCGGCGCAGAATTTGCCCGGCTGCGTCTTCGAGCCGCAGAGTAGCAAGCGCTATCAGTGCGGCCAGCAAGCTGACGCTGCATACTGCGAATATCCGCCGATAGCTGCCATCGTTTACGAGCGCGCCGGTGATCCATGCGGTGAGCGGGGCAGCGATGGAGAGCGCGAATGACTGGAGGCCGGTGTAGAAGCCGGTCTCTGCCTGGGGA
>JBBRJW010000468.1:0-3694 GCA_038218705.1 Chthonomonadales bacterium
GAAGTATCGGACGGGGTATGCAGCGCGAGGTTATTCGCGAGCACCGTGGTGTTCTCGAGCGGAGTCTTCCGCAGGTCGATCTTCTGCATTGAGCCGAAGACGAAGTTAGAATCAGTATATGACTGCAGCCCGGTTGCTGCCGGATTACTGACGAAGTCCGTGGCCGGGTTGTAGTCCTCGCCAACTCCCTTTGCGTTTACCACGAAGAGAGTGCGGTTGTCGGGTGCGGCAACGAGAGCAGACGGGTACCAGCCCGTGGGAATTCGGCCGAGCAAGATAGGCTTAACCGGGTTCGAAACATCCAGTACCGCTACCGAGTTGATACCGGCTTCCGCAACGTAGAGGCGGCGGTTATCCGGGGATACGGCCAGCGCGTTCGGGTAGCAGCCGTGGAGGTTCTGCCCGATCCGGAGGGCGAGCGTGATCGGCGAGAGGTCGAAGTCCGGCAGGGCGAGGTTGTTACTGGCGAGAACCATCCCCAGGGAGTCGCTGTTTGCCTTGGCGGTAAATACCACTTCGACCGCGCCGCGCCGCACCACCGCGGTGGCATTAGGGTGCGTATCGCCCACCTGGAACTGGTCGTCGAGTGGCTTGCCCTGGTAGATCGCTCCGAGTGAAGTGAGCGCCGCGCCGTTTATGCCTGGCGCGGAGTAGATGGAGAGCGCGCTCGTGCGAGCCGCTCCGCGAGTGGCTGGAGTCGAGCCGGTCGAGGTTACAGGAACGTAGAACCCGTCGGGCTGGTTTCCGGTCGAGGTGATCGTGCTCAGTTCCCCGGCGGTATAGGCTGCATGCGCGAACTTATACTCCGTCACGCCCCAGTTCGACACGTAGACTCTGGTACCGTCGTGGCTCACCGCGACCCCATAGGGGAAGTAGCCGGCCGGGAGCTGCTTAACGACTGATTTCGACGCGGTGCTTATGACCGCCACACTGTTATCAGCGTTGCAGGCGACATAGAGATATGCGCCGTCCGGGCTGAGCGCCATGCCCGCCGGGAAGATTAGGTGCTCGCCGCCCTTGTTGAAGCCACTGGGTGTGCTCGTGCTCGAGGCGGCTGGAGAGCCCGGTGCGATTGAGTAGTTGGATACGTAGCCCTGGTCAGCGGGCTGCTGAGGAGTAATGGAGATCGTCGCGGGCGTTCCAGCGCTGAGTAACCCGGCCCTGGAGAGGGTAAAGAGCTTGACAGTCTGGTCAGCGCCACCGGACGCCCACACGGTGTAAGGACCGGACCCACTGATCTGCAGGCCAACGAAGAGCTTGCCGGCCGTCGTGGTGTGGGAGACAGTCTTCATCGTGGCCGCGTCGATGACGGTGAGGGAGTACCCGCCCTTCAGCATGCCGTTCTGCAGCGACGTGAATCCCGTCTCGCGCTCGTCGTCGTTGGTTGTTACGAGGAAGCGGCCATCCGGCGTGATCGCCACACCGAGCGGATTTGTGCCAACCTGGATGCTTACGCCGGCGGGCGTGACCTTGCGGCCGTTTGGCAGAAAGCCCGAGTAGTAGCTTCCAAGCTTGTTGGGCCCTGCCAGGAGTTCGGCGGCCGAATAGAGCCCGGCGTCGTGACTGCCGTATACGGGGGCAGTTACCGCGCCCCAGTTGGCGCTCGTAATGTCCGGGGCGGCACCGGCCACGCCTGCGGCGACCGTAAGTGGAATAAGCGCGCACGCGGCAAGGAACGCGGCACTCGACCGCCGCTCAGGGAAGGCACGAAAAGGATGCTTCTTCATGGAACGGTTCTCCCGGGGTTTCTGCTCGAACTGAGCCCGTACAGGGTCTCGTGACAACAGGGCCACAGTCGACTCTCCGCGGCGCCGCCACCCCGTACTCACAGTCGAGATCAGAAAGAGGCTCGCGAGCGGAAGCCGTCCGGGCTCCGGCGTTACCTCTGACTGAAGGGAGAGCTGACCGACGTTATAGCTTACCCGGTCGGAGGCGGAGCTTGAGACAAAAGCGGGCGAGCCTGGAGTGCGTGCGGACAATAGGGAGGTGAGGACACCTCTCTACGGGTGGCTTCGCTCCGTCTACCGGCCGGTAACCAGCGAACCGAGCCGTTACACGACTGATTACCGCTTGCGGTGTGAAGACACGGGGAATTGTGCGGCAGGGCCCTGATAACTTAGAAGTGAACATGGTTTTCGGCATCCGGCTTTCCTCCAGCGGAGGAGATCGCTCCCTGGAGCGTGAAAAGCATAGTAACAAACCGTCGCGCTCGGCTCGAAAGCCGGAGGAGAATCCACCATGAAGATCGGGGTCAATCGCTGGTCAATTCCGTCGGACCTTTCCCTGGCACAGTGCTTCGATATGGCCAACCGCGCCGGCTTCGACAGCATTGAGATCAATATCGCGGAGGAGGGCGAGCTGACCGGCGCGACCACGGAGGCCGAGGTTAGCACCATCGTTCGCTCGGCGGCCAACGCAGGAATCGAGCTCTCGAGTCTCTCTACCGGACTCGGCTGGCGATATCCCATTACGTCCGCCGACTCCGATGTCCGTGACAAGGGGGCCGAGTGCATTCGGCGACAGCTCCAGGCAGCGAAGTGGATGGGCGTGGACACCATACTGGTAGTGCCAGGGATTGTGAGCGCCGAGATACCATACGATGCCGCCTACGCGCGGGCCCTGGCCGTGTTGAAGGCGGTCGCGCCCGAAGCAGAGCGTCTGGGAGTCGCGATAGGGGTGGAGAACGTCTGGAACAAGTTCCTTCTGTCGCCGCTCGAGTTCTCCCGCTTCCTCGATCAGGTTGAGAGCCCGGCTGTAGGAGCGTATTTCGACGTTGGCAACGTCCTCCTCTATGGTTTCCCGGACCAGTGGATCCGAATTCTCGGCAAGAGGATCCGGAAGGTCCACGTCAAGGACTTCAAGACCTCCGTCGGAAATATGGGCGGTTTTGCGAATCCTCTCCAGGGCGATGTTCCGTGGGCATCTGTTCGCAAGGCTCTCGAGGAGATCGGGTACGACGGCTACATCACTGCGGAAGTGGACGGCTATCGGGTTCATCCCGAGGTCGGTCTGAGGCACATTGCAGAGGCGCTGAAGGCCGTATTCGCATGAGCTTGAGCGCTAGCCCTGGAGGCGTCCGATGACCAGTGAGAGTGACGGCCAACCGACCGTAGGCCGCATCGGCCTCAGCCGTACCGTGGTGGCGCTCGGGGTAGTAAGCCTCCTCACAGATGTCGCCTCGGAGATGGTCTACACGCAGATACCGATATTCCTGGTATCGGTTCTGCAGGCTCCGAAGTGGCTGGTTGGCCTTATCGAGGGTATTGCGGAGAGCACAGCCAGCCTGCTGCGCCTCGTCTCCGGATGGCTCTCCGATCGAAGCGGGAGGAGAAAGCCTCTCACGGCGCTCGGCTACTCGCTCGGCGCGGTGGCCAAGCCCCTCATGGCTCTTGCAAACGGCTCTCCGCTTGTGGCCGTGGCGCGGTTCCTGGACCGGTTCGGAAAGGGGCTGCGCACGGCTCCGCGGGACGCGCTGATCACGGAGACCACACCGAAAGCGCTGCGGGGCAGGGCGTTTGGACTCCATCGCGCTATGGATACGTGCGGCGCGGTTCTCGGACCGCTTCTCGGCGCTTGGTTCCTTGAGAGCCGCACGGGGGGCCTCGGGCACGAACTGCGCGCGCTCTTCCTGGTCGCGGCCATCCCCGGAGTGCTGGCGATCCTGACGGTCCTCTTCGTGGTGCGGGAACCGAAA
>JBBRJW010000469.1:0-3692 GCA_038218705.1 Chthonomonadales bacterium
CGCGCTCGCTCGCCGGGGCTCGATGCGCTGCAGCCGCCCGCCCTTTAACAGCCGGAACGACTCACCGCGCCAGACAATCTTATCGCCACAATAGCTCGCTGCGAAGAGCATGAAGCTGAGAAGGTCGCTTACCGGGAGGAGCCAGAGATATCGGCGAACATTTGTGTCGCCCGTAATGCGCGCAACGGCAAGAGCGCCGCACCACCGCACGGCGACCGCCGCTTCCATCGCCGCCCATCCCCAGTTGGCCCCCCGGGAGGCCAGCAGCAGAAGCAGGCCGAGCACCATCCCGTGGGTGACGACCGAGCCAGCATAACCGGAAGGCCGGCATGATCGCACCGTGCGCGCCCACCGAAGGCGGCGCGACCACATCGCGCGGAAGCGCTCGGAGCCGAGCGCATCCTCCACCACATAATCGGAGAGGATCACCTCGTAGCCGGCTCGGCGTGCCCCGCTTCCCAGCAGAAAGTCGTCGGCAAGCTCGTCGCGCATGGCCTCGAAGCCGCCCAAAGCTGCCAGAACCTCGCGTGGGAGCGCAATGGTCGATCCGAGGGCAAAACCCATGCCCTCCAGTGCGCGCCCCGTGAGCGCACTTGGTATAAAATCCGCGCCGATACCGAGCGCCTCGAGACGGGCTGGCAGCGAGCGCGCTCCCCAGCCGCGATAGGGGCATGTCACGAGCCCAACGGGCCGCTCACCGCGCTTCGCCTCGGGTTGGAAGGGCGCGACCACCGAGCGGGCGTAGCCGGGCCCGACCCGCATATCGGAATCGCATAGCACCAGCAGATCGTGCTCTGCGTGAGGGAGCATGGCGGCGAGGTTGGCAACCTTGCGGTTCGCTCCCCGCACTTCGTTCTCCGTGCAGACGACATCGATCCTGACCCCGGGGAACTCCGCCTGCATGCGCCGGGCAAGCTCCAGCGCGGGGTCAGCGGGATCGTGCGCGCCGAAGAGGAGCTGAAGCTTCTCAGCGGGGTAGTCGAGCCGGCAGAACGAGGCGAAATTCTCATAGGCGTCGGGATCCACACCACAGACAGGCTTCAGGATTGTGATGCCCGGGGTCCATACGGGATCGATGGGGGTGGCAGCCGCGCGCCACTTGAGAGCCGCCCAGACGGAGATTCCGGTATAGGCTGCAAATGCGAGCAGGTTTACCACGAGGGCGCCCCGGAGTATCAGGAGCAGCAGGTGGGCAGGGCGCATTGCTTAAGGCCCTCCGGCCTTTTCGCCCAATCCCACCACGACTACTCCGAGCGTTATGAAGAGCGCGCCACACCAGCGCGTGGGGGTCACCGTCTCGTGCAGGTACCATTTCGCCATAAAGGCCCCAATGAGGTAGGAAAGCCCGGTAATGGGAAGCACGAAGCTGAGATCGGCAAGCTTGAGGGCGAACATGTAGAGGCCGAAATAGACGATCATCAGGAGCGTGCCTATAATCACCGGAAGGTTCAGCACGGCACGTATCTGAGCGATTGCACCGGATTGATCCGTGCCGGACTGCTTCATGCCTTTGGCAAGAATGGCCTCACCGAGAGAGACGGCGAGGGTCGCCAGCAGAACGATCGCGAGCACCTTCCATTTGGCAACCACAGCTATATCACTGCCCAAGTTACACTCCTCTCGCCAGGGAACCCGTTCCCGTATTCTACCCCGTGCAGGTGAAAACGGATGGGCTATGCATCGGTGAGACAACCGTTCAGCCTCTGTGAGTACAGATGTGTCAGGGAGACGGTGGCGCGGGGCACGTGCTGGCTGGCCTGCCGAGCTCCCCGGACTCCGTGCCGAGGAGCGCGCCCGCGTAATCCCCGGACTCCGTGCCGGGGAGCTCTCCTGCCTAGTTCCCCGACCGGGGCCCATCCATCGGCTGCTTAGGCGGTGCGGTGCGCCTGGCTTCTCGCGCATTGTAAGGCTCGCGGTTTGCGCGCTCGCCGGAAAGGGGGTGTCGCACTCTTCGTCCGCCCCGGCCGGTGAAGCGCCCGTCTCGCTGGTTGCGGCAGGCTGCCCTCAACCATAATCTCACTTTCCAGAAAGTCAACCGTCGGCATGGGCATCGCGGGGCGGTATCCCTCACGCGACGGAAGGCGCGGCTGCGCTTACAGCCTGCTGGAATAGCCTGCGGTACTCTTCGACTCTCCCACCGCTTGTCGGTGGGAGAGTCGACCTTTGCCTGATCTCAACCGAGCCTGCGGCTGGCGCGGGAAGCAGGGCTGACGCTGGTGACTTACGATGTCAGCACCATTTCGCCTCTGCTCGTTGAGTGGGTGGCATCCGGGGACCACTCGCCTATGCAGTGCCACGGCGAGGACGCGTCTTTCCACCCGGCGCGGACCTCGATGAGCATCCGGCAGGTCCTGCCGGGCCGGCGTTTCCGCCTCCTTCCTAACCTTGTCTCCTCGGAGTCTGACGAATTGCTCACCTTCTCGACTTTTTAATCGGCATTATTGGAAAACATACGTAATCGCTAACGAATGGCTTACGCCAAAGTGGTATACTCTCTCTGACGGTCGCCTTCGGCGCGACATGTGCCGGGCTACTTTTGACCGTTGCAAAGGAGTGAGCCATGATGCTGCACTATCAACGCTTCCGCATTGCTGGTCTGCTGGCCCTGCTTGCCGGCCTGACCGTTTCTGCTCGCGCGCAGTTGGTGGGGGGAGGGACCTCTTCGCTCAGCTCCTATGCCTACCTCGATGCCGGCAATATCAGCTCGGATGGCTCGGGCAACATTGCCGCCTATCCGGTCACAGGCGCGGACCAGTACAGCGCCACAGGGCAAGAAGTGACCGCCACGGGCAGCCAATCCTTCACGGGACTCGACAGCCTCGGCACCTCTCAGACCATGACGCTCTCCGGTACGGCGAAAGCGAAGGCCGAGTACGGCGTGCTGCATGCCTACGCTTCCGGGACCGTGACCAATCCCTACTACAATGCCGCCAACCCGGCCTACTATGCGGGAGGCCCTGCCCCTGACCCCGCTGGCTCCCCGCAGTACCTGCAAGTAGTCGGGCAGACGCTGTTTTCCGACACGCTGACGCTCAATCCCACCATGGATCCCATCGTGGGTCTGCGCTACGTATTCCACCTGGACGGGAATGTCAACGACGCAGGTCATGATTATGCCTACCTCCAGGTTCAATCCGGAACGGATTCCACAACGTTCTTTACCTCCCCGGGCGTGTCAGGCGGGGATTGGGCGACGCCGACATGGAGTGTGACACCGGGCACTCCGATTTCCATGTCCGGCAACTTCGGCGCAGTGTTCCTGGTGAACGTCGACCCCGCCTTTACCACGGCGGGTCAAACAATCAGTGGCACGGCGGACTTCTACAACACGCTGAGTCTCTCGAGCATTCAGCTGCTGGACGCGAACGGCAACCAGGTGAACGGCGCCACCTTCCTGACCGCATCGGGAACGCAGTACAATGTGCTGGGCGGAACCTATGGAACCGCTGGTCCCGATGGTACACCCGAGCCCGGAAGCGTCGCCCTGCTCATCAGCACGGGCCTCGTGGGGGCGGGATCCCTCGCGCGACGTAAGGCGCGCCTGCGCTAACAGCCTGCTGGGATAGCCTGCGGTACTTTTCGACTGCCCCACCGCTTGTCGGTGGGGCAGTCGACCGTCTGCTGCTGCCAACCGACCCGCGCAACACCGTCCAGACAGCGTATCAGGGCCGACAGGGGTCGACCTGGACACG
>JBBRJW010000470.1:0-3692 GCA_038218705.1 Chthonomonadales bacterium
CCTCCTGGGCCTGATCGAGCTGCGCCAGGGAGCCTGCCTGCGCGAAGATGAGCAGCTCGTGCCCATCGACCGTGCGGGCCGGGCGATCCTGCTCATCGAGGTAGAACTTGCGTCGGGGGGCGAGGTTTGCGGCCTCCTCGGTGTAGCGCGCCAGGGCCATCGGATCGGGGTCCGGCATGGCGGTGCCCTGGGCGGCGTTCAGGAGCAGAAGCTGCCCGGGCCGGGCGCTGCCGAGCAGTCCGGGCAGACCGAAGACGCACGGAACCCGCGACACCGGCGACTCGGGAGTGTCTTCCGACGCGATGCCGACCACTCGCGCCCAGCCGAGGCTAAGCGAGCAGGCGAGCGCATCGCCGTAACGTTCGGCGATCAGCACGACGTCGGCCGGCTCGCTGGTGCGGCGTGATCCCAGGGAGCTGTCGAGACCTTCCGGCGCAGATGCCACCGGAATCGAGTCGATGCGATGCACCCGCACGGCGATTCCGAGCGCAACTCCTACGCCGAAGCCCTGCCCTCGCAGCAGAGGCACAGGCTACTCGTGCTCGCCTTCCATGGCCCCGACCTTGATCTCGATGTCGGCACGATCCTCGATCTTCGCGACCTTGCCATCACGGATCCATACCACGCGGTCGGAGACATCGACCATCTTATAGTCATGGGTCGCCGAGATGATGGTGACTCCCTCTTTGCGGTTGAGCTCCTTCAGCAGCTCGATGATCTCGGTGCCCGTCTTCAGATCGAGGTTACCGGTTGGCTCATCGGCCAGCACAATGGAGGGTCGGTTTGCAAGCGATCGCGCGATCGCAACGCGCTGCTGCTGCCCGCCGGAGAGCTCACTTGGACGGTGGTGGAGGCGATTGCCGAGGCCGACCTTCTCCAGCATCTCGATCCCGCGCTCAATACCATCGTCGGTAGGCATGCCCGCGAAGATCGTTGGCAGGGTCACATTCTCCAGGGCGGTCATGACCGGGATGAGGTTGTAAGACTGGAAGATGTAGCCGATGGTATGGCAGCGGAGGTAGGCGAGCTCATTGGCATCGAGCTGTGCCATGTCAACGTCATTGATGAACACAGAGCCGGAGCTCGGCTTGTCGAGGCCACCGATTGCGTTGAAGAGCGTCGACTTGCCCGAGCCCGAGGGGCCCATGATCGAGATATACTCTCCGCGACGTATGTCGAGATCGACCCCGTTCAGGGCACGGAGCGTCTCTTCGCCCATCGTGAACTCTTTGATCAGGTTCTTGGTTCGCACCACATATTCATTGGAGCCCATCGCGGCAATAACCTTTCTGTTTGGTATCCGGCAGCCGGGAGATCTCCCCGGCCCACTGCGCTCCGCAGGAGCGGCCTGCGCCGTGGCCAGAACGCGCCGCTCCTAGATGGAGGAGCGCAGCGCAACGGCGGAGGGCATCTGGGCGGCATGGATGGCCGGCGGGATGCCTGCGATCAGTGTGATCCCCATTCCGATCGCGGTCGAGACAACCATCTGCATCAGCGAGCCCATCGCGAAATCGGATGTCCATCCGCCCGAGAAGATGTGGACGATCACGATGATGCCCCAGCCGACTAACCAGCCGGCGAAGGAGGCCGCGGCCCCCATCAGGCTCGCTTCGATAAAGAAAAGCTTCACAATATCGCTGTCGAGCGCGCCCAGGCATTTCATGGTTCCGATCTCTTTGAAGCGCTCCGTTACGGACATCAGCATCGAGTTCATGATTCCCACGAAGCACACGAGCAACGCCATGATCGCAAGCCACTGCTGCCGGTGGAGGGCTGCTGCTGCCTCGGCGGAGGTGTCCGCCACGTGGAAGAGGCCAGCCGCGCGTACCGAACTGTAGAATGCGATGCCGAGCCCAATGCCTGTCGCCGTGATGAGCGAGCGGGCGAGGCGGATCTTGATCGACTTTATGGTGATCTCCCACGCCTTGGAGAACGGCAGCTTGAGCTGTCGCTGCACTCCGCCACGCGCGGGGGCTGCACTCTGAACCGGCTGGTTACTCATGCGTCAGGCTCCCTTTTGCTTTCTGCTTTCCAACTCGCTTGTAGAAACCGATAAACTTGCGCTCGTGGAGCGTCTGCAGGAACGTGGTTACCGAAATTTCTGCCTCGCGCCGGTTCATCTTGTACTGTCGGCCGGTCTTCTGCACGATCGTCTCTACGGTATTGCTGCCGTCACATAGCTCCCAGACAAAGCCGCCTACTTCGTCGAGCTCCACGCGCCGCTCGGTGGGAGCTTTGAGCCACCGTGCCATGAGCTGTGTCAGCTTGCTCGCGCTCTCGTTCCGTGGAACGGTCAGGATGGTTTCGCCGCCTTCGCGCTTCTCCCATGTGAGCAGAGAGTTGCGCGCAGGCCTGAGCGTCATGCTCGCCTCCCGGTCCGTTACCGGGGGCTTGATCTTCAGGAACGGGAGCAGCCGGCCTGCCCCATAGTAGATCCGGGTCTTCAGTGGCAGACGCAATGCTCTACCACCTCTTCCCAGAGTTCCGGCGACTTGCGCGACCTCCACACCTGAATAGCAAAAAGCTTGTTCGTCTCCTCGCAGAGCCAGACCCCGGCATCGTAGGCGCCGGGCAGTCGGCGCAGCGACGCGCGCGCCTCCTGGAAGGCCCGCATCCGGCCCCACAGCTTGAGTGGACCGGAGAAGCGCTCGATCGTGTGACCGGTCGACGTCTGCGCCTCGCTCCGCGTGAGCTGCTTCAGGCGGACCGGGGAGTGCTGCTGCAGCCACTCCTCGGGCGTAAACTTCTTCAAGGCCATATTCGCGAGGCCCCAGCGATCGAGCACAATGCGCTCCGCTCCACGCCCGAACTTCAGGTGCAGGTAGCCAGAGAGCAGCTTCTGCTCGACCAGGCGAAAGTCCGACGGGACGTCGACCACCAGGTCGTAGAGCGCCCATCGATCGATCCCACCGCTCGAATGGCACCTGATCTCGGAAAAGAGCTGCGCCGCCACCGTTGTAATGGCGCTCTGGTCCTTCTGCAGGCCCAGGACCTGGGCCACCACTACGCGGCCGCACTCGCTGCACTGCCAGATCTTTCCCTGGCCGCGCCCCCCGCCGCTCCAGGAGAAGTTGATCGAGCGCCTCTCGCCGTCGACTCCCTCAATCTTTTCGCCGCGCAGAACACTCTCAAACTGGCTCTTCGCCTTCTTCGCCTGCTTTGCGGTCTCTTTCAGGATCTTCCCCAGATTCGCCGCGAGGTCCGACTCGGGCGTGGGCGGCTCTGGCCGTTTGAGCCACACGCGCATTTTGGGCGCAAGGTAGCTGTAGAGGTTCGGCGGACCCATCGAAGGAGGGGCCGCGGCACGGTGCCAGCGCACCTGAACCGCCATTGAGCTGCTGCCGGGCGCGTCCACGCGCAGGTAACCGTTCTCGTGATCCATCGAGAATCCGGTCACGTTCCATTCGGACGGGAGCGTGAACCGAACGCCCTGCCAGCCCACTATGGTGGGCCCCGGCGCGCGCTGGCTCTCCGACCAGTCTTCAACCCGTACTGCCTCATTATCGTTCATTACATCAGCCACCATGCACCACTGATAGCGCTTTCTAATTCAGGGCGCTACGGCATCCACGTGGCCGTCGCAATAGAGAATGTAG
Organism: Chthonomonadales bacterium; assembly: GCA_038218705.1. Classification (GTDB taxonomy): domain Bacteria; phylum Armatimonadota; class Chthonomonadetes; order Chthonomonadales; family Chthonomonadaceae; genus JBBRJW01. Next base: position 3,597 of record JBBRJW010000470.1, read on the forward strand.
TTCCGTCCATGGTGCCGTCCGGGCTTCGGAAGGCTCGTAACCGCGTCGTGCGCGCTCTTTGTCAGGTCGGTAGAGTCGTAGAGCAGCGGCGTCTTC
>JBBRJW010000471.1:0-3680 GCA_038218705.1 Chthonomonadales bacterium
GCTGCCGAGATCCTGACCACGTTCCTGCGGACGACATCGTGGAGCGACGGGGTCGTTTCGGAAACCTCGATGAAAGGCTCTCCAACATATGCTTTCGACCAGAGCTCGAGCGGGTTCTCCAAGGTACGAGTCAGTCTCACCACAATGGTCGCAAGAATTCCCCGAGCTACGGGAAGAAGATGCGGGGTGAAGACCAGATCACTTGTTGATCCCCGCTCACTGAGCACCGCGTTCATCTCGGCGAGATGCCGGTGAGTGTTCCCTACCCCGTACGCCCGGAAATCCTCACTGATCTCGGCGAACAGAAGGTCGGGTCGTGGCGTAAACCCCGCGCCTGTCACTCCACTTGCCGCTGACACGGCGATCGTCGACCCTGGCTGGAGAATTCCTTCCGAGACGAGTGGCGCGAGAGCAATGAGAATCGCGGTCGGATAACAGCCAGGGTTCGACACCACCTCCTTGCCGGCGATACTTGCCCGGTTCAGCTCGGTCAATCCGTAGGGTGCCTCCAGCCGGCCATTGCCAGCTCCGTTGCCCGGCCGCAGATCCGAAGAGAGGTCGACGACTCTCGCTCCGGCGGACCGCGCACGCAGTACCCATTCGAGCGAAGCCCCGTGCGGCAGCGCGCTGAAGATGAGCTCCGCTTCAGCGAGCGGCGCGTCTTCGGTGGCGATGAACGCGATGTCGCGATTGCCAACGCGCGCCCTCTGTCCCCGCTGTCCGTGGGCAGTGGCGAAGCAAAGCTCCATGCCGGGATGGCGCTCTACCAGCAGGCAGAGCTCCCGCCCGGCGTACCCACTCGCGCCTAGGATCCCGACCGATACTTTATGCACTTAGAATGCATAACATTGCATTCCAGCGCCGTCAATCAGTCGTTGGCGTCTCCATTAGTGCGGCTCTCCCGCCAGAGATTTGAGGCGCCGCACCACTCTGTCCCGCGCAAGCCCCGATCGGCACACAATCAGAATCGTGTCGTCGCCGCCGATCGTCCCCAGGACGTCCGGCCAGGCTTCTCCGTCCAAGGCGGCGGCGATGGGTTGAGCTCCTCCCGGGACAGTCCGCAGAACAATCATCTCGCCAACCCCATCCACCCGAAGAAACAGCTGCGGAAGGAGTGTCTCGAGCGCCACACGGCTTTCTTCGATCGTTCCGTCGGTGACCGCGTAGCGGGCACCCTCCGGCTTGGGGACTCTCGCAAGCCGAAGCTCTCTCAGATCCCGGGAAAGCGTCGCCTGCGTGACGTCCCATCCTCTGTGCAGCAGGAGCTTCCGAAGATCCTCCTGACTGCTCACCGCTCGTGACTCTATTACCTCGAGGATTGCGGACTGTCGCTCTCTCTTGTTCGCCATTCAGATTCCTCCGCCCGGACACATTACCACGTCCATCGCTCGGCGGCGAGTGGCGTCCCATGTAGTTGTTCGCCGCGCAGCGGCTCGCTTGGCCCGCGCCTTATGCTACTCTGCATTGACGATCATCAGTTTGCGCAAAAGCCTATGCCGACTGACGCAGGTTCAAGACTGCGTGCGAGCATTGACGATAGGACGGATTTTGATTAAATATACGGTCGAAATGTATAGTTATTTAGGAGCATTATGACCCGCACAATCGCCCTCGCCTATTCCGGTGGTCTCGACACGTCGATCATCGTTCCATGGCTCAAGGAACACTACAACAGCGCACGAATCATTTGCGTTGCCGCGGACATCGGTCAGGGAGAGGAGCTCGAAGGCGTCCGCGCCAAGGCAATCGCCTCGGGCGCCGACGAATGCTACATCGAAGACCTTCGCCAGGAGTTCATCGAAGACTTCATCTGGCCCACGCTCCGCGCAGGCGCGATCTACGGCCGGAAATACCTGCTTGGCACCTCGATGGGCCGGCCGCTCATCGCCCGCAGGCAGGTCGAGGTTGCGCGCCGAGTGGGCGCCGATGCCCTCGCACATGGATGCACCGGCAAGGGGAACGACCAAGTCAGGTTCGAGTTGACGTACGCAGCGTTCGCCCCTGACCTGCCGGTGATTGCCCCCTGGCGGGAGTGGGAGATCAGGAGCCGCGAGGACGCCATCGCTTATGCCGAACAGCACAAGGTGCCGATCACGGCATCGCGGGAGAAGATCTATTCGCGCGACCGCAACATCTGGCACATTTCTCACGAAGGTGGCATGCTGGAAGATCCGTCCCAGGCTCCGCCTGACGATCTGTTCATGCTCACGACTTCCCCGGAGCTAGCTCCAGACGAACCGGAGGAAGTCTCCATCGGATTCAATCAGGGCACGCCTGTAGCCGTGAATGGAGTTTTCCTCGATCCGGTCGCGATTCTCACGACCCTGAACAGGATCGCCGGCAAGCATGGAGTGGGACGGATCGATCTCGTCGAAGACCGACTCGTGGGAATGAAGTCGCGGGGAGTCTACGAGACCCCCGGCGGCACGCTGCTCTATACGGCCCACAGCGAGCTCGAGCAGCTCATCCTCGACCGGCGCACCCTTGCCGCCAAGGACCTGATTGCTCCGCGGTACGCTGATCTCGTCTACGAAGGCCGCTGGTGGACGACCGAGCGCGAGGCCTATGATGCGTTCGTCAACATCACGCAGGAGCGTGTCACCGGTGGCGTTACACTTCGCCTCTACAAGGGCAACGTCTCCATCGTCAGCCGGGCCAGTGAGTATGCCTTGTACGACGAGCGGTTCGTGACCTTCGGTGAAGACGACGTCTATCAGCAGAGCGATGCCGCCGGATTCATCAGGCTCTATTCCCTTCCCGACCGTGTTCGCGCCGTCCGTGATCGCGAGCTCGCGGCAAAGGCTGTCGCACCAGTGACTGCACCTGACGACGCGCCCGTGCTGGCTGCGTCCTGGCAGGATTAGCAGTCGTGGCCGGAGAGCAGAAGTCGCACAAGCTCTGGGGCGGCCGCTTTTCTGTTCCGACGGCCGCCGCACTGGAGTCGCTCAACCGCTCCATTGGGACCGACTTCCGCCTTTGGCCGCATGACATCCGGCTTTCGCAGGCGTGGGCGATGGCACTCTGGGGTGCCGGCGTTCTCACGCTCGACGAAAACCGGCAGATAGAGAGCGGGCTGTCTCGTGTGGGGTCCAGGCTTGCGGACGGTGCCCTGCCCCAGCCGTCCGACGAAGACGTGCATACCATGATCGATCGGTTGCTGCACGAAGAGATCGGCGATGTCGCGTCAAAGCTCCACACGGGCCGCAGCCGCAATGACCAGGTGTCGACTGCAACGCGGCTCTGGACGATGGAGATGTGCGCCGAGCTGGACAAGGCTGTGCGGGCTCTTCAGCAGGTGATGATCGATCAGGCGCATTCGCTCGAGCATGACCTGATGCCGTCGTACACTCACCTTCAGCGTGCGCAGCCCGTGTCTGGCGCACACTGGATGCTGTCCCACTTCTGGCCGCTCGAGCGTGACCGCGCGCGCATCGCGTCCGTCGCTCGCTCCACTGCTGTTCTCCCACTCGGCTCAGGAGCAATTGCGGGTTCGGCATATCCGATATCGCGCGTGCTGCTCCAGGGCAGTCTTGGTTTTACTTCGCTCTCGCAGAACAGCATCGATGCTGTCGGTGATCGCGACTTTGTCGCTGAAACACTCTTCACTGTTGCTTTGATCGGTGCCCATCTCTCGCGGCTTGCTGAAGACCTGATTCTCTACGGCTCGAGCGAATTCGGTT
>JBBRJW010000472.1:0-3671 GCA_038218705.1 Chthonomonadales bacterium
TTTGTGGCGATCCTTGCCGGCCTCACCTGCGAAGCCACCATTGGCAAGCTTCGGGAGCTCGCGCCGAAGGCTGAGACGATCTATTACGTTTACGTCGTAGATGAGAATGATCGGCTCGTGGGAGTCCTGAGTCTGCGCGACCTCATCATCTCGCCGCCTGCCTCGCCGATCGCGGAGATTATGGTTCCGAATGTTCTCCATGTCTATGTGGAGGACCATGCGGACCAGGTTGCCCAGGTGATCGGTAGGTACAATCTCCTCGCGGTGCCAGTCGTGAGCGATGACGAGAAGCTGCTCGGAATTATAACAGTCGATGACACCATTGAGCGCCTTCTCCCGCCGGAGCGCCGGCGGCGACTGCCTGCGCCAGCGCTTTCGGGCGTCAATGACTGAGAAGAGAGGAGACAGGATAGTGGTTCACCTCGAAACAAGTTCCCGTTCGCTCTGCGCCATGGCGCGCACTGCAGCGGCAAGCCTGGCCCTGGTCGCCCTGAGCGCCGCTTCCGCAATGGCCCATGACGACGATGCTCCTCAGCCGATGGACGCGCACTCGAAGGCGATCCAGATGTGGACCTGGTCCATCGCGGGCATCGTCGTGGTGCTGGCAGTCGGATTCTACTGGTTCCGTCGGTGGCAGACCACGCACTCTGGCAACGTGGTTCACGGATACGAGCGGGACGACAAATAGCCGATTCAATCGGGTGTAGAAAGCCAGTGAGATGCCGCCCTGCACATTGCGGGTCGGCATTTTTATGTCGCACATCCCGTGTCGCCGTTCCTTGCCGGACAGTTCGACTATCGAACCCGCGAGGTGCGGCCGATAATCCTGGAGAAGAGTAACTCTGGGAGGCCAACGATGGACATTGAGTGGGAGGCCGGCTGGCAGTCGGCGCCCGACGGGCCGCCGAATGGTGAGTCGCAAGTGGCAGCGGGAGGCGTCGCGATCCGGCTTGATGCGCTCCTACCTCTCGACCCGGCGACTGGAGCGGTCTGTTTCGACGCGTTTCGGGTCTACCTCGACTCCGCGATCGATCTCGCCAGCCGCGGCTCGCAGCCGCTCTCCCTGCTTGCGTTCGGGGCGGACGACAGCGCGCTCCTCCAGTTTCTGGGTCCCGAGGGCACCGGACTCATAACTCGCGCGATTGTGCGCTGCCTCCGGCAGGAGACTCGCGCTCACGACGTCGTGGGGCTTGCCGATATCCCGGCCGAGGAGGCAGGCGTGGTGCTGGTTGCCTGCCCGCTCATTACGGAGGAGCAGGGGAAGGCTGTTGCGGAGCGTCTCTGCGCGGCAATGCGAACCGAAGCGGACGGCAGCGGACCTCCCTGGCTGGCTCTCAGCGCGGGGATTGCATCGCTCTCGATCGACACATGCGATCCGGATACGCTCACGGCGCGAGTGATCTCTGCGCTGAGGCGCGCACAGAGGATGGGTGGGGGCATATGGCGGCACTCCGACGTGCTGCGGAGCATTATTGACCAGCAGGAAGAGGGCTGACGAACGATGAGCGATCTGCCGGATATCCGACAGCCTTCCGACGCAACCGCGAGCCCGGCATCGTCACTCTGGCGCCGGCAGGGCGGCGCCGGGCCAGCCGAAAGCTTCGGCGCGATACAGCGAGCGGTATGGACGGGCGAGACCCCGGCGGCCCGCGTTCGGGCGCTGGTGGTCGACGACGATGGGCCGGTTCTGAGAACTTTTGAGATGATTCTCGAGGACGAGGGCTACGACGTGGTGGTCGCACAATCGGTTGCGCAGGCCGCTGCCCTGCTCGAAAAGCACGACTTTGATGTCGTGCTGAGCGATATCTTCATGCCGGGCGAAAACGGTCTCGACCTTCTGCGCCACGTCAATCTACTCTACCCAGACCTACCGGTGATACTCGTAACCGGTCACGGAACGGTCGACCTTGCGCGAGAGGCGCTGCACCTCGGTGCGAGCGACTTCATTACGAAGCCCTGTAACCAGGGGGAGCTCCCCATTGTGGTGGAGCGAAACCTGACGCGACAGACGGTGAAGCGGCGTAAGGCGCTGCAGAGCGAGCTCGCCCTCCACTCCTCCAACGAGACCGTCTTGGATGCGCTGCTGAGCGCGCTCAGCACCCGGGACACCGAAACCCAGGGCCATTCGGAGCGTGTAACAGCGTATACGATGGAGCTGGCGGATCGAATGGGAATCGGGGGGGAGGAGCTTTACCATATTGAGCGGGGAGCTCTGCTGCACGACATCGGCAAGATTGGCGTTCCAGACCGGATTCTGCTGAAGCCCGGCAAGCTGACGCCCGAGGAGTGGGACGAGATGCGGCGGCATCCCGTAATCGGCGCGCAGATGTGCTCGCGGATCGAGATGCTGAGGGGCGCGGCGCAGATCGTATTGCGGCATCACGAGTCATGGGATGGCTCGGGGTATCCCGGAGGGCTAAGCGGAGCTGCGATCCCGCTCGGCGCACGGGTCTTTGCGGTGGCGGACACCCTGGACGCCATGACGAGCGACCGGCCCTACCGGGCGGGACTCTCATTCTCAGAGGCTCGCAGGGAGATAATTCGGTGCAGCGGAACTCAATTTGATCCGACCGTCGTGGCGGCATTCCTGACAGCATCTGATGAGCGCTGGATGTTTGTGCGGCAGCTTTCGGATCGGGTTGCCAGAACCCAGGCAGCATGAGAGTTGAATAACCTGAGTTTGGGCTTATCCTGGGGCAGGCGCGGGTGGTGCGGGCATTTCGGCCCGCAGAACTCCGGTGAGGAAGCGACCCGAGGCGGGGTCGCGTGAACGCAATACGGAGGGCCTCCTGAGAAAGAACGAGGCAGCCTCGGCAAACCCCTCTTCAACCGAATCTGCTGCGTAGCGGGTTACCAGATGGCCGGCCCGCTTCTGCGCGCGCCAGAGCGCTGTGTAGCTCCGACGCTGGGTATCGGTCAGCTTCTCATCCCATATGAAGTGCGAGTATTCGTGCGCGAAGACGAGCTCAGCATCCTCTCCCCGCAGGGATTCGCGCAGCGTAATGATCGGCGAATCGTCGCGGTCATCCGACTGGCGAAAGCATCCATCTACCACGGATTCCGCATCTCCATGCCCGTTCCGTCCACTATCTCCCTCTGCTGTCAGCTGCGCCATTGCGAGGTCCGTAATCTCCTCGACGCGGATGGGCTTGTCGCTCCGCCAGGAAGCAGGCAGGTCGTTATAGACCTTCCGCCAGATCGGCGCATGGAGTGAGCCGGTGTCCATCCGCAGGGCGGCGTCGGCGGGCCCAAGCGGATGAAGCAGTCCGCCTACGATCAGCAACAGAGACGCGCAAACAGCGATCGGGCGGCCGAGCATACCAGTAACACTCGTGAGGGCCGAGCGCAGACAAGGTGTGGGCATACGATTTCCGCTCCCGTACAGCGAAGCGCCCCGCGATAACGCGGCACAGCGGCAGATTGTGGAAACCTTCGAGGGTGGGAAACGGGCGGCTCGCGGACGGGAATCGTCTGGTAAACGAATCCCCTGAGACGCGGACGCGCTGCACGGCGCGACATATAGTGATTATACCACAGGTCAGCCTCTGCGCTTGAAGCATTTTACAAGGCCCAAACGGCATAACCTGGGCCCGGGCTCTGCATTGACATGACACGCATTACGGGCTATTATTGAGCGGTCGGCCCGCTCTCGCGAGCGCGGATGCATAGTC
>JBBRJW010000473.1:0-3668 GCA_038218705.1 Chthonomonadales bacterium
CGGTGCCCGAGCTGCAGCAGGTGCTGCGCTGCCTGCGCGCCTGCTCGCAGGTCGTCGTAGGAGACAATGTCGGCGTCCGGCTGGTCTTCGTGGCCGGCAAAGCAGACGTGCGGAATTCCCTTCGCCCGCTCCCATCGCCAGCCGCTCGCCAGGTCGCCCGTAACGCCGTAGACACCGGCAAGGGGCGGCAGGGACCCGGCCTCCTCGGCCCCCTGCGCCCGCGGAAGCGACATCGCAAGGCTCGCGCCGCCGAGCTCCCCGATACGCGCCTCGAACCCTGCACGAACTCCCTGATCGGCCTCTGGCGCAGGGTCCGAGAGCACACAGAGGTAGTACGCCGAGGTCTCGACTCTGCGCTTTCCAGCGAACGTTCCGACCCCTGGCACCGTGTAGAGGACTCCCTCATCGGCCAGGAATCGGAGCTCCTGATGGGCGACGTTTACGGAGATCCCGTACTGGCGCGCGATCTCCTTTACGGGCGGCAGCGCCGTATCGGGGGCGAGTGCGCCTGAACGGCATCGCTCCCGGATCTCCCTCCGTAGAGTCGCCTTTCGAATCTGCAGTTCGCTGCGAGTAGCCATCGATGCCCCTTGACACAGAATTGCGGTACGGATATAATACGCATATAATACGGAAAAAGAACGCAATCGAGAACAATAACCGAGGAGAACCCCCAATGTGCTTCCATCGTGCCTGCATGCTGACCCTGCTGCTTATCGGCGCAGCAGGAGCCGCGTTCGCTGCCGACTACTACGTAGCCCCGTCCGGGTCGGATAGTGCGCCGGGAAGCTCGGCCCGCCCGTTCCGGACGATCGGACGCGGGGCGGAGGCCGCACATCCGGGCGATACGGTGCATGTGCGCGGCGGGGTCTATCGCGAATGCGTTCGGCCGCCGCGGAGCGGAGAGGCCGGGAAACCGATATCGTACACTGCGGAGGGCCCGGCTGCGGTTATCGTGAATGGCGCAAGCGCCATTTCTACGCCGTGGAAGCAGGCGGCTCCCTCTCTCTATGTCACGGACTGGCCCGGAGAGTATCGTTCGCTCAATAATCAGAGCGATGCCGTCTTTGTAGATGGCCAGATGGTGAACCTCGCCCGCTGGCCGGAGGAGAGCCATCATGATCTCTCACACCCGCGCGAGAGCCGGATCGCCGCCAATCTCAAGTCTGTGAGAACCGAGCTGAAAGCGGTGGGGCCAGGATACGACATCTACGATACCACGTTTACCGATCCAGAGTTCAACGAGCCAGATGGCCGCTGGAAGGGAGCGAAGGTCTGGGTCTGTGGTGGCGGCGCGACGGATACGCAGGATGGCGACGGGGTCACCGGTGATGTCGTCGACACGAACCAGGCCGCGCACACGATTACCGTTCGTGCCCCCATCTCCGGCCCGATCGGCAGTGCCAATGTGGCCTCGGCCAAGAACTACCAGTTCGGGCCGGGCAGTCACTACTACCTCTTCGACCCACCGACACCGGCCGGGCTTCTCTATCCGGGAGAGTTCTGGCACGATCGCGCGAACAAGAAGCTCTACCTCCGGATGGCGGCAGGGGTCAGCCCTGCGGGCCATCTGGTGGAAGTGAAGGCGCGCGATTACGGTTTTCTGCTCGATCCGGATGGCGCAGGCCGCTCCTATATTACGGTAAAAGGTTTTCGGCTCTTTGCCTGTTCGATCACCACGGATTTGAAGCTCGGGAACGGCGCGGGCAACGGCGGCAATCGGACGGGGGTCGGACCTTCTCGGCATATTCTCCTCGACGGGATTGACGCACAATACGTCTGTCACTTCACAGATCTGGGCGGCAATGTTCAGACCCAGTGGGGGCAGTCGAGCGGAATCATCGTAAGCGGCGAGGATTGCGAGATTCGGAACAGCAAGATCGCGTGGAGCGCGGGCTCCGGGATCTGTGTCACCGGCCGGCGGTGCCGGGCTATCAATAACGTGGTGCACGATGTTGTCTACATGGCAACCGATTGTGGGGGAATCAGCACCGGCGCGCAGTACAGCGGCAGCGACAGTCTCGACAATGAGATCGGCTACAACACGATCTACAACGTGGGCATCGATGGAATTGAGATCACTTCCCTGAAGAACTCAGACCCGAACCGGCCCGGTGTGGCTCGGGTACATCATAACCATATCCACCACTGCGTGCTCCAGGTGGCCGACAGTGCAGCGATCCACGAGTTTGGTCACGATGGACAGTGGGCCCGCGTAGACCACAACGTCATCCATGATATAGGATCGATCCCGAACGGGTACCTCTACTCGGGAATTTACCTCGACTACGCGCCCAACGAGGGGAATGCGCCCGGGCGCTACCTCTTCGATCACAACGTCATCTACAACGTCTCTCTGCCCCTTGAGATCAACCATCCGAACTCGATGGTGATCATTAACAACACGATCATCGACGTGGCGAAACACGGGCCGATACAATCCAATGGTGGCCCCTTCACCGGCGTGATCGTTCGCAACAACGTGGGGAACAACCCCTTCGCAGGCGTTCCGGATGCTCAGGCCCACGACCATAACTTCGTGATGGCCGCGGATTCTCTGTTCGCGGATGCCACGAACCCGGACCTTGCTCAGCGGAATTACCAGCTCACGGCGGCAGGCGCCCAGAGCGCTGGCCAGGGGGGACCAACCTGCCTGTCTGGCCAAAAGCCGACCTATATGGGCGCCTATGAGCCTGGCGCGCCGCGATGGAAGGCAGGGTACCAGGCAGGAGGAGCGCCGCCCGCCGAGCCCGCGCTGCCCGGGCTGATGCCCGTCGGTCCCTGGCGAATTGGCCAGAACGCACTCCCTCATGGCGATTTTGAGCATCTCGATCTGGCGGGAGCGCCGATCGGGTGGTACTGGACGCCGTTTGGGAACGTGAGCCTGCAGGCGGATGAGAAGGGGAATCACACGCTGCATATCGACCACAAGCAGGCAGATCGGGCCCTGCAGGCCATCTCTCGAATGGACCTGAATCCCGCGTGGAAGCGAATTCGGGTCTCAGCACGGATGCGTGGGTCGCAGATCGTCCCCGGGGCGAGCGGACTGGCGGCGCAGCTGGTGACCCGCGTCGCCGACGCGAGCGACAAGATGCTCGGGTACGGCCCGACACTCGCGCTCAAGGCCGACAGTGACTGGACTACGATGACGGAGGAGTTCGACCTGCCCGCCGGTGCAGACCACCTCAACATCGAGGTCGGCAACCTGGGGACGGGCGGCGATCTCTGGATCGACGACATCGCATACGTCCCTGTCAAGTAGGTGCGCCCGGATACGCCGCGTCGAGCTCCGTGGCCATCTGGCGCACGGGGTCGCGCGCCGTAACGGAGACGAGGCCAGGCCGGCCGCGACCAGGGGACGCCGGGGGGCGGCCGGCCTGGCCGTTCTTCAGACCGGGGAGGAGTGGGGCCGGCGATGGCGAACAAGCAGGTGCGCGCATCTGATCGCGCACCAAGGAGTCGTCACCGTGAACCCAGCCGTCCGCACTCTCGCACTCATGCTTCTCTGCGCTTTCCTTGGAGCGGTCCGAGGATCGGCCGCTCCCGTGCCCATCACTAGCCTCGACCTGACGCAGGTCGAGCAGGGTTTCGGGAAGCCGATGGTCGATAAATCGGTCGACGGGAATCCCATTCTGATCGCCGGCAAGCCCTTCGCGCATGGGCTTGGG
>JBBRJW010000474.1:0-3668 GCA_038218705.1 Chthonomonadales bacterium
CCGGCGCGAAGAAGCTGATGCGTCAGCTCTCCCCCCAGCATCCCTGCCCCACCTGTTACGATATCCACGCTTCTCCCCTGCACCCCTGGTAATCTCGTTGCCGCGCCTGAGAGGCAGCAGCGCAATATCAAGTATACCCTGAACAGGTTCCGGGCAGAGACCTATGGTTTCTCCCTTTGGGTCGGACCGAAGCGATCCGGGCGACGGACTGCAGAGAGGCTCCGCCCAGACGGCCCGACCGCGTCCGCGGAGAGCGCGCCGGCGTTGCTGGAACAACCGGCAGTCCGCGCGCGTCCTGCGTAAGACAGCGAACGGGCAGAGCGGTCGCGTACGCCCAACAACGTGCGGCCGCAGGCTGCGGGAGATGGAGTGGACAAATGGCGCTCTCAGATTTGATTCTCAAGGCGAAAGTGAATATGGCGCTCGCGCAGCACGCGGAGGTCTCCATGATGGAGACCACGGTGGAAATCGAGGACGGCCTCGTAACACTGACAGGAGATCTCGACAGCGAGGAGACCTGCAGGACGACCGAGCAGGTGGTCGCATCCGTCGAGGGCGTGGTAGGCGTCAAGAACGAGCTCACCTGCGGCGCGCGCCAGGAGGCCGCAACCGCGGAGCTGGTGACCCTGCGACTGCTAGAAAAATTGGATGATGAATGGCACAAGCTGCCGAATGTGCACGCGTACGTGCAGGCAGATTATGTACGGTGGGCGCTCTGGCTGATCTACAAATTCCGGCTGCCTCCCGGGCTCAACAAGCCGGACCACGTGGAATTGGAGAACGACGCCATGGATGTTGCGCTCACTCGCGTCGCGGGCTACGTGGGCAGCTCCAAAGCGATGCTGGCCATCGAGATGCTCCGTCAGGCGGAGCAGGTCAAGCGGGCCCCGGATATCGACGCGCCAGGGTCGCAGGCCGCTGGCCTCCATCCGCAGCCGCTCGCAAACTCGCCAATTCTCTCGCCGCCCCCTACCGAGGGAGACCTCACGGGATAATCCGGTATGGCGGCAGACCGAATGCGGCTCAGCGCTTACCACTGGTGAGGAATTGCAGGGCGGCACCAATCAGCGGGCCAGCGTCCGTCTTGTCGGTGGCAGCCGCGACGGTACGGTCCGCAGCGCGGCGCGCATCGGCGCGGCTGTAGCCGAGCCCCACCAGCGCCTCGACCACGTCCTCATAGGCCGCGTTCTCCTGCTCCGTCTGGCGGCTTGCCACGGTGCGCTCCACCTTCTGCTCGAAGGCGAATGCGGCCATCTTGTCGCCCAGCTCCACGCAGAGCCGCGCCGCGAGCTTCGGTCCCACCCCTGGCACCCGCGTCACCATCTTCGTATCGTTGGTGGAGAGCGCGCGGGAGAGCTCCGCCACGGAGAGCGTAGAGAGGAGCGCCAGCGCGACCTTCGCGCCCACACCGGAGACTCCGATGAGGATCTTGAATGCGTGGAGGTCCTGCGCCTCCAGGAAGCCGTAGAGCGTCAGGTCGAAATCCGGCTGCACACGGCCGGCCAGGTGCGTGAGGAGAGTCGCGGTCTCGCCCTCGTCAGGCAGAGCGTTGAGCACCGTCACGGGCACGTAGACCTGGAAGCCCACCCCGCCCACATCGAGCACCACACTATTCGCCTCGGTGCGCAGAACCTTACCCGTAATCTGTGCGATCATCGCTTCCCCGCCTCCCGCAAAACGCAAAAAGAGGGAGTCGCAAGCCTGCGAGCTCGCGACTCCCCCACTCATACGCTCTAGTAGATGACCTTGTTCAGTGCGTACTCCACGATGCCCTCTGCGCCTGCGCGCTTCAGACCCGGGATGAGGTCCCGAACAATCGTCTCGTCCACGATGATCTCTAGCGCCACCCAATCGGGATTGGAGAGCGGCGAGATGGTCGGGTTCTTCAGCGAGGGCAGGAGCGCCGAAACGGCCTCCAGGCTCTCGCGCTTCAGGTTCATCTTCAGGCCCACGAGCAGCTCGGCGTTCAACGCGCCTCGCAGCAGCATGGTCATCGACTCGATCTTGCTCCGCTTCCAGGGATCTGCCCACGCGGCGCGGTTTGCAGCGAAGCGCGTGGTCGATGTGAGGAGCGTGTCGATGATCTTCAGGTTGTGCGCGCGCAGGCTGTTACCCGTCTCCGTGTTCACCACAATGGCATCCACGAGATCGGGCACCTTCACCTCGCACGCGCCCCAGGAGAACTCCACCGTAGCCGTCACGTGGTTCTGGGCCAGGTAGCGCTCGGTCAGCCGCACGTACTCAGTTGCGATTCGCTTTCCCGCAAGGTCGCTCACCGACTGGATCTCCGAGCCATTCTGCGCGGCCAGAACTACCCGAATCGGATTGAGAGTCGCCTTGGAGTAGCCGAGCTCGCACACCTCCACCACGTCGGAGCCATTGTCCTCGATCCAGTCCTTGCCCGTCAGCCCTGCGTCGAGGATTCCCTGCTCAATGTACCGGGGGATCTCCTGCGGCCGCAGAAGCAGCGGCTCGATCTCCGGATCGTTGACCGTAGGGTGATACGACCGGCCGCTGCTCATGCGAAACTCGAACCCGGCCTTCTTAAAGAGGCCAAACGTGGCCTCCTGCAGGCTCCCTTTCGGAATGCCCAGCTTCAGCTTACCTTCCACTATCGTCCACCCCTTCGTAGGCCATCGAGGACCGCTGTTACTTTGCGCCCGTCACGATTCCGACAAAGTCGGCGGCCTTCAGGCTTGCGCCGCCTACGAGCGCGCCATCGATGTTTTTCATCGAGAGCAGCTCCTTCGCGTTGTCCGCCTTCACGCTGCCGCCGTACTGTACGCGCACCTTCTCGGCCACTTCGGCTCCGTAGAGCTTGCCGACTGCGGCGCGCACCACTCCGCAGACGCGGTCCGCCTCGTCGCCCGCGCAGACCTTGCCCGTGCCGATGGCCCAGACTGGCTCATACGCAAAGACCAGACCCGCCGCCTGTTCGGCGGTGATTCCGGCCAGCGCCGCGGTAACCTGGCTGGAGACCACGGCGTCCGTGGTGTTGGCCTCGCGCTCGGCGAGCGTCTCGCCCACGCAGATGATCGGAATGAGGCCCGCCTTCAGCGCGGCGTGCGCCTTGCGGTTCACCACCTCATCGGACGCGCCGAAGTAGGCGAGCACCGTGGGGGTGAAGTCCGGCTCGGCGACGCCGAAGCGCCCGCGCGGCTCCGAGTGGCCGATGATGACGTACTTGACGCCGATCTCGGTGAGGAATGCCGGGGAGATCTGTCCGGTGTAAGCGCCCTTCTCCTTCCAGAACATGTCCTGCGCCGCCAGGGCAATCTTCGAGCCCTTGATGAGCTCGGCCACGGTGGCAAGTGCGGTGGCCGGCGGGGCTACCACGGTCTCGACGCCCTCGGCCGTCGGCAGCTTCGCCAGCAGCTCGGTTACGAGCGCGCGGGCTTCGGCCAGCGTGCCGTTCATTTTCCAGTTACCCGCGATGATCTTCTCACGCATTATAGACACTCCTTCAACAACCGTTGGTTAACTTATTTGTCCTGCAGCGCGACGACTCCGGGAAGCGGCTTGCCCTCAAGGAACTCGAGCGATGCGCCGCCGCCCGTGGAGATATGGCTCATCTTGTCGCCGAAGCCGAGCTGGACCACTGCTGCCGCGGAGTCGCCGCCACCGATGATGGTGACCGCGCCGGAGTTGGCAAGCGCCTCGGCCACCGC
>JBBRJW010000475.1:0-3663 GCA_038218705.1 Chthonomonadales bacterium
TTATCAGCAAGACGCTCGACGGCGTTATCACCTCCTGGAACCAGGCAGCCGAGCGAATCTTCGGTTACACCGCGGAAGAGGCAGTCGGCCAGCATAAGACCATCGTCTTTCCGAAGGATCGGTACAGCGAGGAGGACGAGATCCTCGCCCGTCTGCGCCGAGGCGAGCGGATCGACCACTTCGAGTCCGTTCGGCTGCGAAAGGACGGCGAGCTGATTAACGTCTCAGTCACCGTTTCACCGCTCCGAGACCGGCGCGGCAAAATCATTGGCGCGTCCACTATCGCGCGCGATATTTCGGAGGTGCATCGCCAGCAGAGTGAGCTTGCAGAGCTGAACGAGCGACTGCGGCGCGCGATGCAGGAGACCCACCACCGGATCAAGAACAACCTTCAGCTCATTACCGCCATTCTCGACATGGCGCAGCTCGAGCACCCGGATGGGGTGCCGGCCGAGCAGGTATCCCGCATCGCGCATCAGGTGATGGCGCTTGCAGGTATCCACCATATCCTGACACGCGAGCCGAGCGCGGATGATGAGGCAGATACTCGGCTCTCCGCGCGCGAGGTCCTCCACCAGCTCCTGAAGCTTCTCGAAAGCTCAGCCGTTCAATTCAGCTTCCAATATCACGTGGACGAAGTGAGGATGTCGATCAAGCAGGTGACCAGCCTCGCGCTCACAGTCAACGAGCTGGTCATCAATGCCCTCAAGCATGGCAGGGGGCAGGTCAATGTCATCTTGCGAAACGAGGGGGCGCACGCGACACTGGTAGTGGAGGACAACGGCCCAGGCCTACCGGAGAATTTTGATCCGCAGGAGTGCGCCAATGTCGGCCTCGCTCTGATCGCGATGCTCGCACATGATGACCTGGGCGGCGCGCTCCTGTTTGAAAACCGAAGCGAGGGTGGCGCCCGTGTAATGCTCACCATTCCACTCCTACCGGACCCGAATGAGCGCTCACATAAAGTGGGCCGCAACGCGTGATGCCGGGAGCTGGTCAGGGGCCACTGGCTTACGCGGAGGCAGGTACAGGGAAGCATAGCCACCAGACGCAAGAAGGCCCGGGCTGAGATCCTATGACCTCAGCCCGGGCCTTCCCGGCAGCTGCGCGGCTGCTACTCTGAGACGTCGCGCAGGCGGTGGCTTACCCATGCGCCGGGCCCAACGCGCTCCATGCCGTGGTTGGTCACTACGGCGTAGGAGGCGCGTGCGGACTGGAGGCGCGCGAGGCTGCTGGCTCCGTCCTGCTGGTTACCCGTCAGTGCAGCGCGATTGAGATGCTGGCGCATCACAGCCGGCTCCAGTACCGCCACCAGACGCCGGACCGCCATCTCCTGTGCGGTTATATTGATACTCTCATCCGCACGGCGCTCTCTGCGGCGCGCGGCCGCGCCCCGCAGGCGCGAACTATGCTGGGTTGGCTTCATTCTGGCCACCTCATCCACCCTTTCTATCACCCTACTGGCAGCGTGTGGCCGCCGAAGAGTTCCCTGTGCTGCACTCCCCGCGGGTTGGGGAGCTGCCGCTTACGCTCCGCCGCCTTCAGCGGCATTACGATTCCGTAACATCCGTTGTGATGGGCCACCTTGAAGGTGCGCTCCGGGAGCGCACAGGCTCCGCTCGGCCCATCTGCCAGGCGCGCCTCAGCGCACCGTGCAGCTTCGACTATGCTTATTCTCGGCCGCGCACTCAAGGCCCGGACGGAAGCAGCTTGTGACTTACCTCGGAGGAGACGAGCGATCTGTTCCGGCCGCACGCAATTGCTGCGGCTCTGGCCATGCCCTGAAAGCTCCGAAACCAGCAGCCATATCGGTTATCACCTCTATAGACAGTGGGAACCTACCTGAAGTTTCAGTGCCGCGCGATTCATTTTTAGATACGCCTGGCAGTGCATAGAATGCGTCTGATCGCGACCAATGCACAGCATAGCATTTTACTTCTGTTGACAGCCTCTCTCACCAATGGTATGATGAGCAGAGGCCCGGTCCCATGCCTCCCTATAAACCGTCGGTTGATTTCATTCGGAGGTCACTCTATGAAGTGTCCGCACTGCTCCGCTGATGCGCCCCCGCAGGCTCAGTTCTGCCTCCGCTGCGGCACGCCTCTCGTATCCGGGACTGCCTCGCTCCCGGAGAACCGACCCGCCGGATTGGAGAGGCGCCCGGTTTCTCCCGTGGTCGCGCTGGCGCCCAATAAGCCACTGCTCATGATGCTCGGCGCGCTCGTGGCCGCCGTCGCCATCCTCGCAATTGCCATCTTCCTGATGGCCCGCAGCAGGGCGCTCTCCGCGCCCGCCGACTCACACCCCGTCAGCGCCCTGCAGGCCCCGGCCATGCCAAATAGCGCTGCGCCCGTGCAGGCGCCCGCAGAGACTCCGCCGCCAATCGCCCCCGTTCAGGCGGCCGCTTCAGGCCCGCCGCAGGACGTGCTCGACTATCTCGAGTGGGTTCGTAGAACGGAAGAGGAGAAGCAGAGAATCATCGCCGATCAGGACAGCGCGCTCGGCGCTGCATCAACGGGAGTGGACGTGCTGGGGCAGATCATGCATGGGACCGAGGACCTGAGCCCCGCCGGTGATCCCAGCTTGAAGAAGCTCGCGGAGACGATGAAGGCGAAGATCGACCCGATCATTAACGGCTTCCAGGCGCTCACGGCGAAGTTCCTCACCCGCCAGCCCCCGCCCTCGTGCGTGGGGCTTCGCGACCGATATCAGTTCCACATGGGCCGACTTCAGGCACGCGTAACGCAGACATACCTTGCAATCGAGAAGATGGGGCAGGACCAGCAGGGAGCGCTTCGAGACCTGAAAGGAATCCAGAACGCGGACCTCGACGCCGATGGAAAGGTGGCGGACGACGAAGTCGCCTCCATATGCCACCGCTTCGGAATCACAAAGAGCTTCGATATCAAAGGCGATTCCAACCCGCTCGGAGGCATCGGCAAGCTGCTCGGGCTCTAGCCTGGCGAGGAGGCGTTACACGTCGGGCTGGCCGAGGGCTGCGGGTGGAGTGGAGCGACCGACCACGCTCACCAGAGCGCCGATGGTCATTAAGTACGGGAGCGACTGGAGCAGGAAAGGGCTGCTCCACTCCACTCCGAGCCACGAGAGATGGAGATGTGCGATCTGGAGCTGGCTCTGGAGGGCGTCGAAGAACCCGAAGAAGAGAGCTCCGAGGGCCGCTCCGAGAGGATTCCACTTCCCGAAGATCACGGCTGCCAGGGCAATAAAGCCCTTACCGGCCGACATATCCGGCGAGAAGCGGTGCGCCACCGCCATTGAGAGGAACGCGCCCCCAAGGGCTGCGCACACGCCCGAGAGCGCCACGGCGATGTAGCGAATGGGGGTGGGCTGAACGCCCGCCATCCTCGCGCCTTCGGGGCTCTCGCCAACTGCGCGAAGTCGCAGTCCGAAGCGAGTAGAACCGAGCAGCAGCCGGACGCAGATTGGCAGGAGCAGCGCCGCCAGCACGAAATCCGGCTGCGGAAATCCACTTATCTGAACGCCATCCGCCAGATTGCGCTGGAAGAGAAAGCGCGTCACCCCACTCGCGAGGAGCGTGAGGCAGAGGCCACTCACCACGTGGTCGAGCCGCGCGGCCTGCGTGAGGAAAGCGTGCAGAAGCCCCATCGCCAGCCCTGTGGCAATCGCAGCCCCGAGCCCCAT
>JBBRJW010000476.1:0-3655 GCA_038218705.1 Chthonomonadales bacterium
CTGATGGGCAGGTGCCAGGGCTGACTACCGCGCCAGTATGCAGGGCTCGGTCTACGGACGCCGAACGCTGGTATAACAGACGTTTCAGTGCGGAGTGATCGGGCGGTTGATGGGCCGGATCGCGAAGCAGAATATCCTGCACCACGAGCTCGACAAGTCGGTCTGTCTGTTCGACGATCCTCGTTTTCGTTTTGTTCCCAGGCGAACAGTTGCATTCATTGACCGATCTGCGCCGCATCTCCGCTCGCTAGCCCGCGATCACGGCGGCTTCGAGGCGCCAATGAGGAGCGCCCGCCCGGTGGACCCCCTCCCGGCTTTTACGGTACAATATCCTTCGTTCCGGGCGCGCGCTCCCCTGCGGACCGCGACCGGCTGGAAAGTGAGAATGCAAATGTCCGTGGAGATTGGAATCCCCGCCGCGCCGGTCCAGGTTCGATTAGGACACAGTCCCGACTCCGATGACGCGTTTATGTTTTACGGTCTTGCGAGTAACGAAGTCGACGGCGAAGGGCTGCAGTTCGAGCATGTACTGCGCGATATCCAGACCCTGAACGAATGGGCCCAGGAGGGCCGATTGGAGTTCACCGCGATATCGGTGCACGCCTATGCCTATGTGAGCGACAAGTATGCAATCCTTTCGCACGGTGCATCGATGGGCGATGGCTATGGGCCTATGGTAGTGGTGAAGGACCCGATGCTTCCATCCGGCCTCCCGAATGTGCGGATCGCTATTCCTGGCCTTATGACCAGTGCCTACCTCGCGCTCTCCCTTTACCTCAATCAACCCTACGAGTATGTGGTGATGCCTTTCGACAAGATTATGGAGGCGGTTGCCGACGGCACTGTCCAGGCCGGCCTGATCATTCACGAAGGGCAGCTGACCCACGAGTCACTCGGGCTCTACAATATCCTCGATCTCGGAAAGTGGTGGAAGGAGCAGACTGGCCTGCCTCTCCCGCTGGGCGTCAACGCCATCCGCAAGGATCTCCCAACCGATGTGCAGCTCCGCGCCAGCCGGGCCCTCAAGGCCTCCATTATGTATAGTCTTGCGCACCGCGAGAGCGCGCTCAAGCATGCCATGCAGTACGCCGGCGATATGGATAGCCAGACCGCAGATCAGTTCGTTGGAATGTATGTCAACGACTGGACCGTTAACATGGGCGATGCCGGCCGGAAGTCCATTCAGATGTTTCTGGACATGGCGGCGAAGCGTGGACTTATCCCCGGGATTGGCCCCGTGGAGTTCGTGGAGTAGGAACCTCGTCCCGAGGATCGGAAGAGAGCACTGATGTCGAACGAGACTACCGGCGAGGCCCTGCATCGTGGCATGCAGCGCGCTCGCGTATACGACTGGGCCGGAGCCGTAGAGGGCTTTCGGAAGGCCGTCGCGTTAGCTCCCGACGATGTTGAAGCCCGTTTTCGCCTGGGGTGGGCACTCTGGAATTGCGCGGAGGCGAGCAAGCCGACACTCGCCGATATGGCGGTCGCTTACGGCGCACAGGTGTTCGGGTTCGAGCACACTGCTCGCGACGGCAAGCGCAAATTTACCCGGTACCGGCAGGTGCTGGGCGACAGCGTACACTATCTCCGCTCGGTCATAGAGCGTGACGAACAGCACGCGCGAGCCTACCACTATCTCGGTAAAGCGCTGCAGGCGCTGGACCGTAAAGAGGAGGCCGAGGATGCCGCTCGCAAGGCCGCCGCGCTAGAGCCTTCCAATGCGACCTATTCTGGATTTGCCCAGCAGCTCGAGCAGACGCTGCCCGCTCCGGCCGCTAAGGCCGGCGACGGTGCGGTGCTCACCTGGGACGATCTCGTGGTGAGCCCCAGAACAAAGCGCGAGCTGCGGCAGATGCAGCTCATGTTGGAGCAGCCCGACCTCGCGCGCGACCTGGGAGTGCAGGCTCCAACGGGGGTTCTGCTGAAGGGACCGCCCGGCACGGGAAAGACCACCATTGCGAGGATCCTGGCGAACGAGGCGAAGTGCAATTTCTTCGCGATTACTCCGGCCGACATTCACCAGATGTATGTGGGGGAGAGCGAAAAACGAGTTCGGGACCTCTTTGCACGGGCCCGTGCGAATCCTCCGGCCATCATCTTTATCGACGAGATCGATGCGCTCCTTCCGGTTCGTCAGGGCGGCGTGGCCATCCACTCAGACAAGGTTGTAAACCAGTTCCTTCAGGAGATGGATGGCATTCAGCCGAATAGCCGGGTCTTCCTGGTCGGGGCTACGAATCGACCCGATATGCTCGATCCGGCCCTCCGCCGGGGTGGGCGGCTCTCGCGGGAGATTGAGATTCCCATGCCCGACCAGGAGGCGCGTCAGAAGCTCTTTGAGATAACGACTCGCAGCGCGAACCTGGCGCCCGACGTGGACCTCGAGCTTCTGGCTCGCCAGACGGAAGGGTACGCCGGCGCGGACATCAAGGCGCTCGTGAATGAAGCAGGCTTGCAGGCTTTGATCCGGATTGCGGATCGGGCCGAGGACAATGGAGAGCGCACACTTACCGTCGCGGACTTCGCGGGAGCGCTCGAAAACTTAGGATAGAGGAGAAAGAGTTGGCTACACTGGTTTTAATTCGACATGGGCAATCGACCTGGAATCTGGAGAATCGGTTTACCGGCTGGGTCGATGTTCCGCTGACACCGCAGGGAGAGCAGGAGGCCACGGAGGCCGGCGAAAAGATCAAGGCAGCGGGGATTCACTTCGACGAGGCGTTTACGTCGGTTCTCGTTCGCGCCCAGGAGACACTTACCCTCTGCCTGAAGGCGGCGGGGCAGGAGGACCTCCCAACGACTTTCGATCAGGCTCTGAACGAGCGCCACTACGGCGACCTGCAAGGAATGAACAAGGCGGAGACTGCCGCAAAGTTTGGTGACGCGCAGGTAAAGCTCTGGCGCCGAAGCTACGATGTCCAGCCGCCAAATGGCGAGAGCCTCAAGGATACTGCGGCCCGCTCCATCCCTTACTTCGAGGAGAAGATTGTGCCCGTGCTGAAGGCCGGCCGCAACGTTGTGGTCTCCGCGCACGGCAACAGCCTCCGTGCAATCGTGATGAAGCTGGACAATCTTACCCGGGAGCAGGTGCTCGAGCTGAATATTCCGAATGGGGTTCCGATTGTCTACGAGTTCGATGCTGACGGCAAGCCGACCTCGAAGACCGAACTCTAGGTCTGGAAGCCATGCGGTGCGATGAGGGCCCTCCCCGAGCTGTCGGAGAGGGCCCTTTGTAAACATCACGAACCAGAAGCCGGCTACGGCACGAAAACCCCCATGGGCCCGTTGAACTGGCCGACGCCGTCCCCGCTCACCCCCAGTGTCGTCCAGTTCTTTCCGCTGATGTCATCAACGCGAACGATACGGTCGTTACCGCTATCCGCAACATAGATGCGGCCATCCGCGTCCACGCAGATCGACGTAGGCTGGTTGAACTGGTTATTCCCGCCACCGACGCTGCCGAGTGAGCGGAAGGCGCGTCCGTTGATCGACTCCATCATGCAGATGCGGTTGTTGAAGGTGTCTGCAATATAGATGCGATTCTGCGGGTCGACGAAGACACCGCTGGGACCGGCGAAAGGGCGATCCGAAGGCCCGCCAAACTGTACCCAGTTCGTCCCCACCATGTCGTCGATTCGGATTATGCGGTTGCTCT
>JBBRJW010000477.1:0-3646 GCA_038218705.1 Chthonomonadales bacterium
AACGATGGCGATAGGCTTCCGGATGGCGACCACTTCGTCGGGAGCGGAGAGGATCTTGCGCAGCACGCCCTCTGCTGTCGACTCGACCTCCATCGAGGCCTTATCGGTCTCGATCTCGAGCAGCGGCTCACCGCGTCTCACCGCATCGCCCTCCTCCTTGATCCAGCGCAGGATCGTCCCCTCCTCCATGGTGGAACCGAGCTGAGGCATATTGATAAACTCCGCCATTCCATGCTCCTTTTGCGTCCCTCGCCTGCGAGAGGTCGCGCATCTCCCCGCCATGGCCTACGGGCCGAACGGCTGGTTCATTGTAGCCTCAAATTCCCCGCAGGTGGCTTTGTTTCCTTTGCGTTCGCTTCTTTTCTCTTGCGTTTTGCGCTCTAAACTGCGGTTTTGGACCTCACCTCACGCGGAAAGGTATAATAAGAACGGCGTGGGCCGGGCCGCAGAAGGCTTGTTTGAGCCGACGCCAATGGGGGACCCGTCATGGATCAGGTCGCCAGGACGCGACTGCGCGTTCGCGCCATTGCTGGATCGCTTCTGATACTCGCGCTGGCGGCTGGCGCGGTTCTTGCGCTGACGCTCAGCCTGATGCGCCTCGACTCGCCGGCCCTCCTCGCAATGGGGCGCGCCGCGCCGGATTTCGCGCTCCACGACCAGGACAATCGGCTTCACGAGATGTCGGGTTACCGGGAGCATCCGGTAATTCTCGCGTTCTTTCCTGCAATCACTCCACTCGTCGCGCAGGAGCTTCGCTCGCTGCGGGAGACGATCAGTGCGTTCGACCGCGCGGGCGCGAAGGTCTTCGGCATCACCCGCGACGCGCACGCCGCAAAGGCTTTCCACGACGAGGAGCATCTCCCTTTTCCGATTCTTGGCGACCCGAACGGGCTTGTAGCGCGCGCCTACGGCGCGCAGGGCCGGGATGGACAGCTCCTCAACGTCTCCTTCGTGGCGGATACCAACCAGAAGATCGTCCTGGCGCTGCCGGAAGCGCTCATGAATCGCCTTGCGCATGGCCCTCAGCTCCTCCACTTCGCCGCGTGCTGCCTGATGCCCTCGACCGAGGGACCGGACCGAAGCGGCGAGATCGTCAGGAACTTCCAGCTCCCGCGCGTCGATGACGGGCGGCTGGAGTCGCTCATCCCTGCCACAAAGCCCCGGGCGATCGTGGTGGAGTTTCTCTCGGCGCACTGCCCCTGCTCGCAGGGGTACGATGAGCGCATGCGCGCGCTCGCGGCCGCCTACCTGCCAGAGGGGGTGCGCTTCCTCGGCATCAACGCGTGTGCCGACGAGAGCGTGGAGGTGGCGGCGGATCATGCGCGCAGGGCTCGCATTCCCTTCCCAGTTGTAAAGGATCCTGGATGCCAGGTCGCGGATCGAATGCGCGCACAGATTACACCCGAGGTGTTCCTGCTCGATGGCGACGGGGTGATCCGGTATCACGGACGGATCGACGACAGCCGGGACCCGGCCTCCGTTCAGAAGCAGGAGCTGAAGGATGCGCTCGATGTTGTGCTGGCGGGCCGCTACCCGAAGCAGGGCGAGACCCGCGTGACCGGCTGCGCCTTTATCCGCACCCTTGCTCTGCCCTCCTCACGCTGAGATGGCCGGGGCCGTCTCAGCTGGCAGGCTTCGCGACGACATGCGGCGCTTGCTGGGCAGCAGTCGGGTGTGCCGCCCGGTTGATATATCCGTTCACAAATAGCACCACCCCAATCAGCCCCACGATCAGACTGAAGATCCAGACCGGCCGCCGCCGGGTGAGAGCAGCGATAGCCGAGAGCGCAATTGCAACCTGCGTGCAGGTGACGCAGAGCGCAAAGATCTCGTGCTCACGGATGAGCACTGTCGCCACGCTGGCTTTCTCATCGCGCTCCGTCTCGAACTCTCGTGCTGCCTCCTGTGCCTTCTCCTTCTTCTGATTGTACTTCTCGGACTCCTTCAACCATGGCTCCGCGCGCTTCTCCTGGCCAGGCATCGCCTCCAGGATTGCGGCCGTCTGGCGGGCCGAGTTGCTCTTGATACCCGACGACTGGTAGTAGGCCCACTGGTCGGAAGCCTGCGCCTGCTTCAGAACTGACTCGTTCTTCTCGATCAGCGCTTCGTTCACCAGCTTGCCCGCCTGGAGGGCTGCCACGGCAGCCACCACCGCGAGCAGCGCCGTGCTGAGCGAAATGTAGCGCGTCCATGCGGTGGCTCTGGCTTCCTGTACCCGCTCTTCGCGCTCCTCGCGTATCTCGTCGATGGTCTCGCGCAGCGCATCGGTATCGACTTCGATCTCTTCGGGCATAGGCTTCCTCCTTCGCTATTCCTGATCGGGCACTCTTTCGCCCCTACGTGCGAAGCAGGCGTTCGGTTGCAGGCTGGCGCGTTTCCGCTTCCGGGCCCTGCGACTCCCGGGTCTACAGCGGGGCTGCCATGCCGTAAGCCCGCGCGGTTAGGGCCTCCGCCCCGATGCCGGCGGCGGCGAACGCCATGCGGACTAGCCGAGCCGTACGGCCGTGCCATAGCAGAGCACTTCCGTGCTCTGCTGACCGAACTCCGTCGCGTTGTAACGCACGGCGATAACGGCGTCCGCTCCCATTTCTCCGGCATGATTCACCATGCGATTCAATGCCTCGGCACGGGCGGATTCGCAGACGTCGGCGTACTCCTCGATGTTGCCTCCGAACATCGACTGCAGCCCGCCGACGAAGCCCTGCGAGACCGTTGGCGAGCGGACGACGACACCCCGCACGAGGCCGAGGTACTCCGTCACCGTACGGCCCGCAACATCGTTGGTTGTCGTTACAATCATGAGCTATCTCCTGAATGGGCTTGCGCTCCTGACACCTACTCCGTCAGCTTCCCTTATCGGGGTCCGTTTCCCTTCAACCGGGGTTCGCAGAGGTCGTTTCCATCGCCCATTCCGCGCCTGGTCTGTTTGGCGGGAAGCCGCACTGCCAGCGGCATTCCATGTCCCATAACCTGCATGGCGCGGGAGACTCCCCTCACGCCGTGGGTGGTCGCTTAAGGCTGAAGCTCCCAGCCGTTTCCATACGGGAGGACATTTTGCCTGAGCAGTTAACGCGGACATAATCCCTGAGCACCTATTCACGGGAAAACAGGTCTCTTGACAATCCGCGTGCCGGGGCCTATAATCGGCAGTGAGAAGGCAGGCAAATCAATTGGCTGCTAGTCCCAGCCGGTCCCATTCTTCCACATCCTATGAGGCCCGTGATTCCATGCCAGTCGATCCCTGCCAACTTGCCGAAACGCCTATCTTCGCGGGGCTCTCCCCGGAGCAGCTCGCCAGAGTGGCCGAGCGAGCGCGACAGCGGTCGTACAAAGCTGAAGAGGCAATCCTCCATCAGGACGACCCGGGCGAGACGCTCTACGTTATACTGCGCGGCCTGGTGAAGATCTCCATGATGGCCGCCGATGGCGACGAGGTCTTTCTCGCGATTCTGGCGGCAGGCGATAACTTCGGCGAGTTGAGCCTCATCGATTCCCAGTTCCGATCCGCCGACGTCGTCACCCAGGAGGAGACCACTCTGGTCTGGATCGACAAGGTTGCTTTCAACGACCTGATCGCCACCGTGCCCGCATTTTCAATGAACCTCCTCCGCATCCTCGCCCACCGCACCCGGCGCGCCAATGCGCG
>JBBRJW010000478.1:0-3638 GCA_038218705.1 Chthonomonadales bacterium
AGCCCAACGAGCTACCGGACTGCTCCACCCCGCATCATCACGAGTAGTATGCCACGCGATAACCGCTTTGTCAAGGCCGACTGGCACCATAATCACGGAGGGCGCGCACACTCGCCTTCCAGGCCCCGTATCGCAACCCGACCGTGCGCCGGACGGTCGGGGCGGCGCGCCGATTGCGCCGAGCACGGTGCCCCATAGCGGGGCGTGGCCAAACAGGGAAGGGGATCGCGCTCCCAATCGCGAATCGTCCGCCGGCGCGCTTGCGCAGTGGCTGGAGACCAGCCGAAGGAGGCCATGATGCAAACCGTTCGACTGGGTAAGACCGGGCTGCGAGTATCGCGAATCTGTCTGGGGTGTATGAGCTACGGAGAACCGCAGCGGGGGAACCACGCCTGGACGCTCCCGGAGGCCGACAGCCGACCCTTTATCAAACGGGCGCTGGAGCTGGGGATCAACTTCTTCGATACCGCCAATGTCTACTCCGATGGCTCCAGCGAAGAGATCCTCGGCCGCGCGGTCCAGGATTTCGGGCGGCGGGATGAGATAGTGATTGCAACGAAGGTGCATGGTCGCATGCGGCCCGATGCGAATGGCGGCGGGCTCTCGCGGAAGGCAATCCTTACTGAGATCGACAACAGCCTGCGTCGGCTCGGCATGGAGTACGTGGACCTCTACCAGATTCACCGCTGGGATCCTGAAACGCCGATCGAGGAGACTCTCGAGGCCCTGAACGACGTAGTGCGCACGGGCAAGGCGCGCTACATCGGGGCATCCTCCATGTATGCGTGGCAGTTCGCTCAGGCGCTCGCCGCCTCCGAGAGGCACGGATGGGCGCGCTTCGTCTCCATGCAAAACCACTATAACGTGCTTTACCGGGAAGAGGAGCGCGAGATGATGGGACTCTGCCGCGCCGAGGGGACCGGCGTGATTCCGTGGAGCCCGCTCGCCCGCGGTCGCGCGACCCGCCCTTGGAGCGATCGCTCCGCCACGGAGCGCGCGGAGTCCGACCTGTTCGGCAAGACGCTCTACGCGCGGACCGAGGAGAACGACCGGCAGATCGTCGACACCGTGCAGAACCTGGCTCAGGCTCGCGGCCTGCCGATGGCGCAGATCGCGCTCGCGTGGCTGCTGGCGCGGCCGGGCGTGACAGCGCCCATCGTCGGCGCGACGAAGCCTGCCCATCTGGAAGATGCAACTGCAGCTACGGACCTGGTGCTGACGGCCGAGGAGATAACCGCGCTGGATGCGCACTATCTGCCGCACCCGGTAGCGGGATTTGCGTGAGCCGCAGGCCGCGCATGGATGGAGCGGAATAGGAAGGAATCGACGGATGCTGGAGCGCTGGTTTGCGCTGACCGAGCGAAACACGGATGTGCGGACAGAGGCTGCGGCCGGCCTCACCACTTTCATGACGATGGCCTACATACTCTTCGTGAACCCCCTGCTGCTCAGCCACATCCCCGGCCTTGAGCGGAGCGTGCCGGCGCTGGTGGCGGCAACCGCGCTCGCGGCGGCCGTGCCGACGATTCTCATGGGCCTGTGGACCAATTCTCCCTACGCGCTTGCGCCGGGCATGGGCTTGAACGGGGTGCTCACGTTCGGCGTCTGCCTCCAGCAGCATATTCCCTGGCAAACCGCCATGGGGATCGTGGTGGTCGAAGGAATGGTCATCGCGCTGCTGGTGCTGACTCGCACGCGCGAAGCGATCATGAACGCCATTCCGCTCTCGCTGAAGCACGCGATTTCGGTGGGGATCGGGCTCTTCATTACGCTGCTTGGAATGGTGAACGCCGGCCTGGTGAAGATGAATATCGCGGACGCGCCGCTCACTTTTGGTTCGTTTCACGACCGCGGCGTGCTCGTGGCGACCGCGGGGCTGGCGCTTACGCTCGCCATGTTCGCGGCCGGGTGGCGGTTCGCGCTGCTAATCGGCATACTCGGCACGACCGTCATCGCAGTTGCGACCGGCCTGAAACCGCCGCCCGACCACCTGATGATGCTGCCGCACTTCACCACAGTGGCGCACGCAAACGTACTCGAGGCAATGAAGCCAGCGTACTGGGCGATTATCCTGGCCTTCGTGATGAGCGACTTCTTCGACGCGATGGGGACCGTGGTCGGGGTGGGGCAGCAGGCAGGCTTACTCGACGCGCAGGGGCGGCTGCCCCGGCTGCGCGAGATCCTGTTTGTGGACGGGCTGGCGGCCGCCTGGGGCGGGTTCTGCGGCGCGTCCAGTACGACCACCTACGTGGAGAGCGCGAGCGGCGTGGCCGAGGGAGGCCGCACAGGGCTCTCGTCGGTGGTCACCGGCGCGCTGTTCCTACTGGCGCTCTTCTTCGCGCCGATCGTCGGTGTCGTGCCCGCTCAGGCCACCGCGCCTGCGCTCATCGTGGTGGGCTTCCTGATGCTCCGGCAGGTCCGCGATCTGCCGTTCGACGAGCCCGAGGAGGCGCTCCCGGCTTTCCTGACACTCATCACCATTCCGCTTACCTATTCAATCGCCCGGGGGATCGGTTTCGGGTTCCTCTCCTATCTGCTGCTCCTGATCGTAAAGCGCCGCTGGAGCAAGATCAGCCCCCTGCTGATTGTGGTCTCGCTTCTGTTCGCACTCTCGTTTGTGCTAGAGAAGTAGGGCGGCCTACTCCGCAGCCAGTCTGGCAATCTCCGCCGCGCTGAAGGCACGGTTGTAGATTCTCACCTCGTCGAGTGCGCCATGAAACGTCTCGCGCCCCTGGAAGCCGCCGCCAATCGTAATCGGGTCGATCAAAGCGACGAGCTGCCCCGTGACGGCGCGCTTTCCGACAAGCTCGCCATCCAGCCAGAGGGCCAGCTCGCCGCCTCCGAACGTTGCCGCGAGATGATGCCAGGTCGTGCTGTCGATGGGCTGGCCGACTAACTCCAGATTCGGAGCCGTGGTGGTGTCGATCGAAATGCCCGGGGCTCCGCCGGGCATCAGGCCCAGCCAGAACGCAGTGTGCTTATCGTTGGGGTTGGAATGCGCGATCATGGCCTGCCTCAGGACCATCCCGGGTGCCTTCCGGAACCAGAGCGAGAGAGTGAATTCGCCCGAAAGGCTCGCGATCTGATTGGTCTTCGCTGCGATGCCGTGTCCCTGCTCCCCGTCGAACTCCAGCGCGCTCCCCGCGTGACCATGCACCCAGTTAACGCTCTCCACGCGCGCGTCCGCTCCGTATCCGGAGTCGTCGTGCGTCACAGCGCCGTCGCCCTCATCGAAGCTCCATACTTCGACCAGTGCCGGAGCATACCGGATTTCTGTTTCGATTGGCTTCGGGAGCCCGGTAGGCGTCCGCGCGCGGTCGCGCAGCCCGGAAATAGTGAGGGTTACCGCGCTGTCGGCCGGCAGCGCGGACGTGGTGAGAATCACGGTCCGGTGGTCGCCACGCAGCTCGGCAGATGCCACGGTGCCGGAAGCCGAGAGGCTGTAGTGCGTGACATCGGTCGCGCTCTCCTGGGTAATGCTCCGGTTGAAAACCAGCCGGATTCGAGTTGGAGTGCCGTCAGCCACCGCTCGCTCGAGGAGCAGTGGGGTCGTCTCCGGGCCGAGATTTGCCGGGGCGCGATTGCTCGCGGCTGAAATTCTGCCGTACTCATCCTCGGCAGCGACGGTGTAGACGTGG
>JBBRJW010000479.1:0-3633 GCA_038218705.1 Chthonomonadales bacterium
CGGCGTCCCTCCCCTCAATTGATGGGAGGAAGCCTACATTCCGACACGTTCGCTGTCAAGGGGTCTGGACTACCTTGGCCGAAAACGGTTGGACTAGCTTGGCCGAAAAGCTTGGACCAGTATGATCCGAAAAATGACATCTCCAGCGGATCGTACGGAACCTACTTTAATTGGAAGTGGGCGCGACGAGGGGAGTATCGGAGAAAAGAATCCGCTGGATCTCCTGCTCCTCGGCCGGGACGGCCGGGAGGTGCGAGAGGTTGAGACGGCGCGCGCCCGCCCAGTGATTGCGATGGTAGTCCTCGTTCAGGCTGCTCACCATAACGCCTTTGCGACGAGAGGCAGCGTGGAGGAAGAGACCGTCGCCAATGTAGATGCCGACATGCGAAAGGCCATGCTTATAGGTGTTCTTGAAGAAGACAAGGTCGCCGGCGGCCAGGTTCTTCAGCGCCACAGCCTTGCCTTCGGAGTACTGGGCGCGGGCTGCCCGAGGAAGGTAGATCCCGTACTTGGCGCAGACCGCCTGAACGAGCCCTGAGCAGTCGAACCCGGAACGGGATGAGGAGCCGCCAAACCGGTACTTCATTCCACGATAGGTGAGCGCCGCACGAGCGAGCAGTTGGCCGCGAGCAACGACGCGCTCACCCGAAGAGGGCGTGAGATGCACCGGGGCAAGTGGGGAAGGAGAAGGCTGGCCCAGAACGGGCGCAGGCGGAGCAGCGTGAACAAGACGAGCGGCAAACGCTACGGTAAAGAGCGCCGATACAAGCGCCACGGATCGAAATGGTGTGTAAAGCAATCACATCATTTCCTTTCCCAGGATTTAGAGCCTGCCGTGACCTTCCTGGGACCGACTGACAAAGTAATTATACCACTTTGATTACGGATCTGTAGGGATTCACATGTCGACCATCGGTCGATACCAGAGGACTTCCCTGTCCGGACGTCGAATCTGTGCGCCACAGACCCGGCCGGGCGCGAAGGAGCAGAAGACGTGACGACAGATGAGTCTACAGGCGGCGATTGGCAAGGACACCAGGAGTTCGCACCTCCGGTCGACTTCGCCAGCGCAGCAAACATCTCTGATCCGGCAGTGTATGACCACGCGGAGCAGGATTACCTCGGGTATTGGGCCGATTGGGCTCGGGAGCTTACCTGGACGAAGCCCTGGGAGACCGTCCTCGACTGGAATCCGCCGCACGCCCGGTGGTTCGTAGGCGGACAGCTTAATGTCAGCGTAAACTGCGTGGATCGGCACGCGGCTGGCGATCGCGCCAGCAAACCGGCTATCATCTTCGAGGGGGAGCCCGGCGACGTCCGTTCGCTCACATTCGCGGAGCTGAGCGCGGAGGTCAACCGCTTCGCAAACGTGCTGAAGCGCCTTGGCGTTGGGCGCGGCGATCGGGTCACGCTCTACATGCCGATGACGCCTGAGGCCGCGATTGCAATGCTCGCCTGCACCCGCATCGGCGCCGTTCACTCCGTGGTTTTTGGTGGTTTTTCTGCCGAAAGCCTCAGCGAGCGGACCAACGATTGCGGGTCCAGGCTTATCGTAACTGCGGATGGCTACTGGCGCAGGGGCAACATCGTGCCGCTCAAGGCTACCACAGATGAGGCTCTGGAGCGATGCCCGGGCGTCGAGAACGTAGTCGTCCTGCGCCGTGCTGGCGATGCGGCGCAGGTTACGATGCGCGAGGGCCGGGACCACTGGTGGCACGAGCTGATGGCCGATGCCTCTGCGGAGTGCCCGGCGGAGGATATTGAGGCGGAAGACCCCCTCTTCATCCTCTATACGAGTGGATCGACCGGGAAGCCAAAGGGGATCCTCCACACTACCGGCGGATATCTCACGGGGGTGTATGCCACGTCGAAATGGATCTTCGACCTCAAGGAGAGCGATCTCTACTGGTGTACCGCCGATGTCGGCTGGATTACGGGACACTCGTACGTCGTCTACGGTCCCCTCGCCAACGGCGCGACCGTCTTTATGTACGAGGGCTCTCCCGATTGGGGAACCGCAGGCCGCGGGCAGGCGCGCGATCGCTTCTGGGAGATGATCGAGAAGCACCGGATTACGATCCTCTACACCGCGCCCACGCTGATCCGATCCTGTATGAAGTGGGGAGACGATCACCCGCGGCGCCACGATCTAAGCAGTCTGCGCCTGCTCGGATCGGTAGGCGAGCCCATCAATCCGGAAGCATGGCTCTGGTATCACGAGCATATTGGCGGGAGTCGCTGCCCGATTGTCGATACCTGGTGGCAGACCGAGACCGGCGCAATCATGATATCGCCCCTTCCCGGCATCACGACCACCAAGCCCGGGTCAGCCACCCGGGCCTTTCCGGGGATCTCCGTCGACGTTGTAAGTGAAACAGGCGGACCGGTGGAGCCTGGCCAGAAGGGCATTCTGGTCGTACGGCGGCCGTGGCCCTCCATGCTGCGAACCCTCTGGCATGCGGACGAGCGCTTTCGACAGGTCTACTGGTCGCGCTATCCGGGCCTCTACTTTCCGGGTGATGGCGCGCTGAAGGACGAGGATGGCGACTACTGGCTTTTGGGCCGGGTGGATGACATCATGCTGGTGGCGGGCCACAATATCAGCACGATGGAGATTGAGAGCGCGTTGGTTGAGCACCCGGCCGTCGCCGAGGCGGCGGTCATTGGGAAGGCTCACGACGTGAAGGGCCAGGCCCCGGTCGCTTTTGTCATCATCCGCGAGGAGAGCGCGCCCGCCCTCCATGACCGGGCAGGGGCGGACTCGCTTCGAGCCGAGCTGAAGGATTGGGTCGCCCACAAGCTGGGCCCCATCTACCGGCCGGACGATGTGCTGCTGACCGCGGACCTCCCCAAGACACGCTCCGGCAAGATCATGCGCCGCCTGCTGCGAGACGTGGCCGAGGGCCGCGTCTTGGGAGACACCACCACCCTCGCCGACGCGAACGTGGTCGCATCGCTCCGATCCAAATACGCGAGCGACGAGTCCTGATCACGATTGGCCCCTAAAACGAATGACGCCCCGGAACTCTCAATGGAGTTCCGGGGCGTCATTTCAATCTACCGATCGAAGCTAGAAGTCCCCGCGCTCAAGAGCGATGTGCACGTTATCCTGCTTCTGGCGCCGAGAAAGCTCGTCGATTAACTGATCGATGCCCGGGTCCAGTGGGCCGCCGCTCTTCTCACTGAGCAGCGACAGCAGATACCCGAGCGGCTGACCGGTCAGCCGCCGCGAAACATCGTTCATCACTCCTGCCACCACTTCCGCCCGGCTTCGGGTGGGCCCGTAAAAACCCTTACCGCCCCGAGGCTGTCGCTCGACCTGGAGAAGGCCCTTCTCAACCATCCGGCTGAGCGTAACTGCGATCGTTGAAGGAGACTGCATCTCGCGTTTCTCAGCCCGCCGTGCAAAGTGCATCGCCTCGTAGACCTGAACTGATGACTGAGGCTCGCCCGCGTCCCAGAGCAAGCGGAGGATATCACCTTCGAGTACTCCGAGCGACGGAACATCGTCGCCACCAACGCCAACATACTTCCGACGTCTCTCAATCTGTTCCACGTACCTATACCCCGCTAACTTGTATAATCGACCGATAACCCCAATTGTCAGCACGCCTGACCGACTCAGAATAACCA
>JBBRJW010000480.1:0-3615 GCA_038218705.1 Chthonomonadales bacterium
GTTCGCGTTCACGGCGCTCAATACCGCTCACTTCGAGGATGGCGCGCTGATCAGCGTGCCGAGCGGCGTGGTGGTGGAGACACCGATCCACCTGCTCTATGTCTCGGCCGGCAGTGGTGCGACCGTATCGCACCCTCGCACGCTGATCGAAGCGGGCGAGAACAGCCAGGCCACCATTATCGAGAGCTACGTAGGCCTCGAAGGCGCGCGTGGATTCACGAACGCCGTTACAGAGGTGACCCTGGCCGAGTACGCCGTGATCGACCACTACAAGGTCCAGAGCGAGACTCTCGCCGCATTCCACGTCGGCGCGATGCACATCGATCTGGCCCGCTCCTCCAACTTCTCGTCCCACTCGGTAGCGCTGGGTGGCGGATGGGTACGTAACGAGGTGACTGCAAAGCTGAGCGGCGAGGGCGGAGAGTGCACGCTGAACGGCGTCTACCTTGCATCCGGAAGCCAGTTGATCGACAATCACACCGCGATCGACCACGCGATGCCGCACTGCAACAGCCACGAAGTCTACAAAGGCGTCATTGATGGGAGGGGCCACGGAGTCTTCAACGGCAAGATCTTCGTGCGCGAAGACGCGCAGAAGACCGATGCCAAGCAGACCAACCAGACCCTGCTCCTCTCGAAAGAGGCGCAGATCAATACCAAGCCCCAGCTCGAGATCTTCGCCGACGACGTGAAGTGCACGCACGGCGCGACGGTCGGTCAGCTCAACGAGGAAGCCCTGTTCTATCTTCGCTCGCGCGGCCTCAGTCGGGACGAAGCGCGGGGCCTGCTTACCTACGCGTTCGCAAGCGATATCGTGCAGAGGATCAAAGTGGACAAGCTCCGGGAGGAGCTCGATCACGCCCTGAAGACGCAGCTTCCGCGCCAGGGCGCTGCCCGTTCCTGAAGGATGCCTCTCGGGGGAGGCCCGAACCATGCAATACGACGTTGAGGAGCTGCGCGCGCGATTTCCCGCGCTTCACCAGCTCGTACATAATAGGCCGCTGGTCTATCTAGATAATGCCGCGACCACGCAGAAGCCGCAGATCGTGCTCGACACGCTGGTGCGATACTACACGGAGGATAACTCCAACATCCATCGCGGCGTGCACACGCTGAGCGAGCGCGCCACCGCTGGCTACGAAGCAGCGCGCGTGAAGGTGCAGCGCTTTCTCAACGCAGCGGATAACGGCGAGATAATCTTCACGCGCAACGCCACCGAGTCTATCAACCTGGTGGCCGCCGCGTGGGGGCGAACGTTCCTGCAGGCGGGCGATGAAGTGCTGATCACGGCGATGGAGCATCACGCCAACATCGTGCCGTGGCAGATGATCTGCGAAGAGCGCGGCTCCGTGCTGCGCGTGATTCCCATCACGGATGAGGGCGAGCTTGAGCCCGGCGCATACGAGAAGCTTCTCGGACCGCGCACGAAGATGGTCGCGATCACGCAGATGTCCAACGCTCTCGGCACCGTGAACCCCGTGCGGGAGATGACCGCGGCGGCGCACGCGGTCGGCGCGCGGGTGCTGATCGACGGCGCGCAGGCGGCCTACCATCTCCGCACCGACGTGCAGGCGCTCGACTGCGACTTCTTCGTCTTCTCGGGCCACAAGCTCTATGGGCCAACCGGCATCGGCATCCTCTATGGCAAGCGAGAAGTGTTGGAGGCGATGCGACCGTACCAGGGCGGCGGCGACATGATTGACCGCGTCACTTTCGAGAAGACGACCTACAACGGTCTGCCGTATAAGTTTGAGGCAGGCACGCCCCATATTGCCGGAGCTATCGGCCTTGGGGCGGCTGTCGACTTTATCGAGAGCGTGGGAATCGAGCACATGGCGGCGCACGAGCAGTCGCTTCTGCAGTACGGAACGGAGCTTCTGGAGGAGATCCCCGGGCTTCGTATCATCGGGAAGGCGCGCCACAAGGCGTCGATCCTCTCGTTTGTGCTGAACGACATCCACCCGAGCGACATCGGGGCGATTCTCGATCAAGAGGGCATCGCCATTCGGACGGGACATCACTGCGCGCAGCCCGTGATGGACCGCTACGGCGTCCCCGCCACGGCGCGCGCCTCGCTCGCCTGCTACAACACCCGCGAGGAGTTGGAAGCGTTGGCCCGGGGAATTCACAAAGTTCGGAAGGTGATGGCCTGAGATGGCGGAGTTAGCGAGCGCGCGGGAAGCGGCAGATGAACTGGTGGAGACGTTCGAGCTCTTCGACGAGTGGGAAGACCGGTACCGCTTCATCATCGACCTGGGGCGTAAGCTCCCGCCGATGGAAGAAGGCGATAAGAACGAGACCACGCGGGTCCGCGGCTGTCAGTCCAATGTCTGGATGGTCGCCCACGCGCGCAGCGAAGGCAACCAGCGCGTGATCGACTTCCTGGCGGATAGCGATGCCGCCATCGTAAAGGGATTGATCGCCATTCTGCGGCGCGTCTACTCCGGGCGACCGGCAGATGAGATTCTCGCCTTCGACGCTGAGGGACTGTTTGAACGGCTCGATTTTGGGCAGCACCTTACAATGGGGCGCCGAAACGGACTATTTGGTATGGTGCAGCGCATCAAGGCGCTGGCCGGAGCATCAACCGTCGGCGCGTCCGCCGCGGCCGGCGGAGAGGGGTAAACCGTTGAGCGGAGCAGGCACAATGACCGTATCGTTGACACCGATCGAAACAGAGATCATCAAGAACGAGATTACCGAGGCGATCAGGACCATTTACGATCCCGAGATCCCCGTAAACATCTATGACCTCGGCCTTATCTATGACGTGGACGTGGACGCCGAGGGAATCGCCACGATCCAGATGACCCTCACATCGCCGGGCTGTCCGGTCGCTGGCTCGCTTCCGGGCGAAGTGGAGGCGAAGGCCAAGGCCGAATCTGGCGCCGTAGACGTGAATGTGATCCTCGTATGGGAGCCGGCGTGGACCATGGACCGGATGACCGACGAAGCGAAGCTGGAGCTGAATATCTGGTAAGGGCGCACGTTGCGCCCCGTGGGAGAGCTGAGATGAGCGATACGATGACGGCTGTTGCCGCCCCGACAGTTTCGTTGACGCCGGCGGCATTGCAGCAGGTGCGCTTTTTGGTAGGCAAGCAGGGCAAACCAGCGCTCGCCCTGCGAATAGGCGTCAAGGGCGGGGGCTGCTCTGGTCTCTCCTACGTGATGCGTCTGGAGGAGGCTGGCACGGAGAAGGACTTCGTGCTGGAGCAGGAGGGCCAGACCATTCTGATTGACCGCAAGAGCGCGCAGTTCATCGACGGTCTCCAGGTGGACTACAGCGTGAAGAACCTGCTGGAGGGCGGCTGGCGCTACAGCAATCCTAATGCCGAACGGAGCTGCGGCTGCGGCACGTCGTTCACTCCGAAGTAGCGCCCCGCCTGGTCCGGAAACATTACCTCCGGGCTGGCGGGGCACGCTGTCTCACCACAGCCTACTGCCCGAGACCCTCTGGCAGCTTTGACACGCCGTCTTCGATCTGCTTCAGCCAGATCAGCCACTGCTCGGCCCGGAACTCCACTGCGGCATTGCCATAGCGATCTGCCGCCAGAAACGCGGCTTTTGCCTCTGGGAGTCGCCTCGCGCCATAGAGCGAATCCCCGTACGCCAACT
>JBBRJW010000481.1:0-3612 GCA_038218705.1 Chthonomonadales bacterium
TACCAGCAAGTGGCAGTGGCTGCACAAAGAGCGTGTCAGATCGCGCAAACGCGCATGGATAGCAAGTTTGCCCTGCTCGCTTCATCGCAACAATTGATGGCGCGCCGGTGCTCCCGCGAGATTACGAGAGGCGCAGATTTCGATGCGCTCACCCCTGGCAGGGCGCCTTCACCAACCGTACATAAGTTGGGGTGTGCTATAATGGTGGTTGGCCGCGCAGTAAGCGCCGCGATCAATGGCGAGGAATGAAGTTGACAGCTACGAGTATGAACCCGGAACAAAGCGGAGCCGTGGCAGAGGATCCCGGTCTCTACGACGTTACAATCATCGGAGGCGGGCCAGTCGGGCTTTTTGGCGCTTTCTACGCGGGCATGCGCCAGATGAAGACCAAGATTATCGATAGTCTTCCGGAGCTAGGAGGCCAACTGACGGCCCTCTACCCTGAGAAGTTCATCTACGATATGCCAGGCTTTCCCAAGATCCTTGCGCGCGATCTCGTGGCTAATATGGTCACGCAGGGCACGCGGTTCGACCCGGCTATCTGCCTGGGCGAAAAGGTGATCTCCCTTCGACACGAAGCGGATGAGACGATTACCCTGCTGACCGACCGGGCTGAGCATCGGACGCGGACTGTTATTATCTCCATTGGTGCAGGCGCGTTTTCGCCGAAACGACTGGGAACACCCGGTGTCGAGGAGTTCGAAGGCAAAGGTGTCCACTACTTCGTTCATGATAAGCAGCAGTTCGCAGGTAAGCGACTTTTGATCGTAGGCGGCGGTGACTCCGCGCTCGACTGGGCCATGAACCTGGAACCGCTGGCCGCGTCGATCACGCTCGTCCATCGGCGCGACGAGTTCCGGGCGCACGAAGAGTCGATCGACTGGCTGCTGAACCGGTCGCGAGTGGATGTGCGGCTCTGGCATGAGCTGCGGCGAGTAGAAGGCAGCGCAGCACTGGAGCGAGCTGTTGTCTTCCATAACAAGACGCAGGCCGATACCGCTCTCGAAGTAGACGCTGTACTCCTCAACCTCGGCTTCTCAACGGACATTGGACCGGTCCGCGAGTGGAAGCTCGACTTAAAAGGGCGATCCATCGCAGTTAACCAGTACATGGAGACCAATCTGCCCGGGGTTTACGCCGCAGGCGACATCGCGTCCTACGAAGGCAAGCTGCCGCTCATTGCGACGGGCGTTGGCGACATCTGCGTGGCGGTTAACTACGCTAAGAGCCATGTGGATCCCAAATCAAAGGCGTTTCCCGGGCACAGCAGCAACATGAGCTTCTGAATCCAACGACCGGAAAGAAAGTTTTTTCGCAAAACGCCGGATCCAGGCAGGAGTCCGCACCCGGCAGCAAGAAATCATATACGCAATTGTGTGTGTACCGTAGCCGTTTCCAGTCCGTCAACCCCCGCTATCTCGGAAATCAGGAGCTTCCCGGCCTGGCTTCCTCGCGTTAATGTGGTATTGCGTTCCGCGCCCCCGCGCAGCCTTTGGGTCCGCCACGTAAGCGCGAACGTGCCTTGAGAGGAGATTAGTCCGCCATGCTACCGATATCAACGGCCTTGTTGTCCCGCGCAAGGGCGCGCAGACGAGCACTGCGACGGTGCTCACGAGCCGGCTTCGCCCTTGCGATCGCGCTGGGGGCGTTCGGGGTTGCAGCGGCTCCGCGAGCTCATGCGGATGTCCCGGGCGCGGTGACCACCTTCCACAACGACAACGGGAGGACCGGTCAGAATCTGAATGAAATCATTCTTACTCCCGCCAACGTTACTCCTGCGAACTTCGGCCGGCTCTCATCCCGCGCGGTCGACGGGGCCATCTATGGTCAACCGCTCTATGTACCCAACGTCTTCTTCCCCAACATTGCCGATCCGATCGCGCATACTTCCGGCAGCTTCCACAATACGATATACGTTGCGACATCACACAACACGGTCTATGCATTTGACGCAGACAGCTCACGGGGATCGAGCGCCTATCCGCTGTGGGTAAGGACTTACACGTTCGCCTCGGTGGGAATCTCGCCGGTTTCTAACGACGACGTCGGGAGCGATGATGTCGTCCCGGAGATCGGGATTACGGGTACGCCCGTCATTGATGCCTCCCCTCGCGGTTCCGGAGGCGGGAATCAGGGTGTCATCTACTTCGTGACCAAGACGAAGGAGAGCGGAAACTTCTTCCAGCGGCTCCACGCGCTCGACCTCGGAACAGGCCAGGAGCGGTACGGCTTCGGCACCATCGTTAACGCGAGCGTTCCCGGAACTGGCGACGGCGTGGACGGTGACAACAACATCGTCTTCGACTCGCTCTACGAAAACCAGCAGGCGGCGCTTAGCCTCGCAAATGGCAAAGTCTACATCGCTTTCGGCTCACACTCGGACCAGGGTCCCTTCCATGGTTGGCTGCTCGCGTACAAGCCGTCTGCCGATCAGCAATCTATGCAGCAGGTAGCCGCCTTCAACACGTCCCCGAACGGCACGACGGACCTCACCGCAACGCCGATTGTTCCCGCAGGAGCGGGGATAACGATGGGCGGCAGTGGCCCGGTTATCGACGGGGGTGGCAACATCTTCTTCACGACCGGCTCAGGCGACTTCAATGTTGATCTCGGTGGCTCAGAGTACGGGCAGAGCGTTGTAAAGCTGAACTTCGGAGTTGCTCCGAGCCCGCAGCCGCTGCCCGGCCCGGGACCAAACGGACCGGTTACCGACTACTTTACGCCCTCGAATTACGCGGACCTCAATGCATCGGGCAACGACCTGGGTACCGGCGGACTTGTAATGATCCCCGACGGCATGGGACCGAACCTCAGCCCGAACCTGATTGTTGCTGCGGGTACCGAGGGGACGATCTATGTTCTGGATCGCGATAACCTCGGCTACAACAGCGTGGACGATACGCAGATCGTAGAAGAGCTCTTCAGGGCTGTTGGGTCGGTCTACAGCTCGCCCGCCTACTACAATGGCACGGTGTATATTCATGGCGCGGGCGACGTTCTAAAGGCCTTTATGTTCAGCGGAGGGTACCTTACCCAGGATCCGACCGGACAGGCAGACATGGCAGACCCATTTGGCTCTGCTTATTACTTCGGACTCTCGGGCCAGTTCGACTTTCCCGGAGCTTCGCCGGTGATCTCCGCCAATGGAGACGCCAATGGCGGATCGACAAACGGCATCGTGTGGACCCTGGAGCGAATGCAGAAGCAGGATGGATCGGCCCCGGTCTCCGTTCTGCATGGCTATAAGGCCTACGACCCGAACGTCGACAACGGCGTAATCCAGGAGATCTACACCAGCCTGGCGTACGGTTCCCGAGATGCGACTGGCAAGGCTGCAGCATACGCCGTACCGACGGTTGTAAATGGCAAGGTCTTTGTGGGCGGCACAGGCCTTCTGACCACCTTCGGGCTCCTCTCTGCTCAGCAAAAGCTTGTACCCATCGAGGCCGACCACTTTACCGTCATCGGGCCCAACGGTGGCCTCGCACAGCGGCAGACAAACTACTTCTCTATCACCGCATATGGGCCGGATGGCAATCCGATGAAGCTCAATACCGCGATGCAGATGAGCTACCGCGACAGCTCCACCAACGCGATAAAATACATCGGCAC
>JBBRJW010000482.1:0-3609 GCA_038218705.1 Chthonomonadales bacterium
GTGCTCATCCTGGGGGCTGCGGAATCGCTTCTGCCCGCCCGGCCCACTGAGGACCCGCTCCTGAGCGACGCCGGGAGGGAGCAGTGCGACAAGACCCTCCCCCTTGCCGGGGGGCGCGCTGAGGAGGCATGCCGGGCGCTCTGCGCCGTGCTCGCCGCAGCGCAGCCGGGCCGGCGCACCCTGCTCACGCCGCGCGGCGACATCAGCAAAGCGCGGCCTCTCTATCCCTCGCGCTGGCTGCTGGAGGCCTGCGCGCGCCTGGAGAGCGGCATGTCCGAACCCGAGATCGAAGGCCTCCTGACGGGAGAGAGCCGCGACGAGCGGAGTTGGCTCACCCGCATCGACTCGTTCGCCAGCGCAATAGGTGCTCTTGAGTCCCCCGCGAACGGCGCGGGATGCCTGCAGGAGTACGACCTCGCCGGCCTCATATCGGGCTCCCTGGCTCCCGGGTCAGTCACCGATGCTCCGCATCTCCCGCCGGGCCTGGAGTGCGCCAGAGCCCGACGGTCTGAGCAGTACACTGAGTGGGATGGCTTCGCCCCATCCGGCGCAGTACAACCCTATGGTGTAACTGCGTTCGAGCTATTCGCACAATGCCCGTTCCAGGGCTTTATTCGTCACGTGTTGCGGATCAAGTTCGACGAGGAGCCCGAGGAGATCCTCGAGCTCGATCGACTGGAGCTTGGCTCGCTGGTCCATCGGACGTTGCAGCAGTTCGTTGAAGGGGAGATGAACGACGGGAGTTCCGCGAAGGCAACCCCGCAGTCGCGGACAGCGAAGCTGCAGGCGCTTGTGTCGCAAGAGTTCGACAGAGCCATCACAGCCGGATTAGCCGGTCCTTCCCGGCTGCTCCAAAATAACCAGCGCCGCCTGCTCCTCCGTAGGCTCAGCAATCTTGTGGCTGCGGACGACGAATATCGCGGTCGAACCGGCGCTGCCCCCAAATATGTGGAGGTCCCGATCGGCAGCAGAGCAAAGCCGCTCTCAATTCCGGTTGCAACGGCCAACGTGAATATGCCAGGAGGAGCTTCCAACACGATTTCGGTGGAAGTAGTGGGCCGGATCGACCGCATCGACCAGGACGCCCTTGGTCAAATCGTCATCGATTACAAGGTTAGCAACCATAACCCGTGCGAGAAATTCACGGACAAGGAGGCGGCCGGGCGGGCGCTTCAGCCCGCGATCTACTCCCGGGCGGTCCAGACCAGCGGCGCCTCCCAGGACGTTCGCTTCGCTTACTGCTGGATCGGTGAACAGAAGACTGAGTTCAAGCTCGTGAATCCGAACCAGCCGGCCGCGAACGAGGCTATCTCGGCTCTCAATGCGATGCTGCAGGACGGCGTCCACCCCGCGAACCCTGGAGTAAATGAAGAGACGTGCAGGCGATGCGACTTTAAGCTCCTCTGCCAGTGCGACCGCGTGCGCGCCTGGGAGCGCAAGCAGAGCGCCGGGGCGCTGGCCGGCTACGTTGCCCTCACTGGCGTCCAGCCAGCAGCGGCAGCGAATTCCGTGGAACTCGTGCCTGCTGCTCCGGGAGGCAAACTCAATGGTAACTAACACAGATAAGACGCCCGACGACGCCGATCGCGAGCGGATCCGAGCCGGGAAGCGCGAGAATCTATTTGTGGAGGCTGGCGCTGGCTCCGGTAAGACCACGGCGCTGGTAGACCGGATCGTCACTCTGGTCGCTTCGGGGGACCTCACCGTCGACCAGATGGCGGCGATCACGTTTACGGAGCTCGCAGCCGGTGAGTTGCGGGACAGAATTCGGTCCCGCATAACGGTGGCTCTTCGCGAGACGAAGGATCCGACCGTCCGGGATCGTCTCACCTCTGCGCTTCGCGGCCTGGACGCCGCCGCGATCCAGACCATCCACGGCTTCTGCCGGTCCATCCTGGCGGAGAACGCACTGGAAGCAGGGCTGCCGCCCAGGTTCGGGATACTCGACGACATACAGACCGAAATCGCCTGCGAGGAGCGATGGAGCGCGCTCTTTGAGAAGCTCTTTGTCAACACTCCGGCGAACCTGGAACGGCCGATCGAGCGTGCGCTGCTGCTCGGGCTGAAACCAGAGCAGCTAAAGACACTCTTCTCAGCGCTCGACCGTGTC
Source organism: Chthonomonadales bacterium (assembly GCA_038218705.1). GTDB lineage: Bacteria > Armatimonadota > Chthonomonadetes > Chthonomonadales > Chthonomonadaceae > JBBRJW01. The sequence goes on from JBBRJW010000482.1 coordinate 2,111, forward strand.
TACGATCGCGTACCCAACCAGTGGCCATGCGTGCCTATCTCTCCTATTTCGATTGCGCGCATAGAGGAGTCGGTAAAGGGAGCGCTGGATTTTCGCGTCACGAGCCACCGCGCCCCGACCGACAATCTGTACCCCATGTTCGATAAGCTGATCCCCTGGCTCGCGGATCTGACGGCTGAACAGTCCCGGTCTACGGCAGAACTGCCGGTCGAGGCGGATGCCATTATGGTTGCTGCCCTCCAGAGGCGCATCGATTCCCCCCGGAATTCAGGCTCTGCTAAGAGTTGGAGCGTCTCTCCTAAAGCCGCGAGGGAGGAGCTTATGGCTCCGATGGAACGCTGTGACGAGCTGCTTTCGGAGCTCCGCACAGAATGCCTCCTGCATCTGCTCAATCCGCTGAGCCAGGCCGTTCGGGATGGGGCCGAAAGCCTCAAGAGTGCCGGAGCGATCACGTTCGACGACCTGCTGGTGATGACAGCGCGCTTGCTGCGCGAAAACCCGGCGGTACGAGATCGACTCCACGACCGATATCGATGCCTCTTCATCGACGAATTTCAGGATACCGACCCTCTCCAGGTGAGCATTATATGCCTCATAGCAGGCGAGCCTGACTCCATACCTGGCAGCGCAGCGAGCGAGTATGATTGGCGCACGACCCGCATCAATCCTGGTCGGGTTTTCACCGTAGGTGATCCGAAGCAGTCGATCTACGGCTTCCGCCGTGCGGATATCGGCCTCTACCTGAGTGTGCGAGAGCATCACGCTCAGTCGCACGGTCAGCCCCTCGCTCTGACCCATAACTTTCGCTCTCTCACGCCGATTATCGACTGGGTGAACGCGGTATTCCCGCAGTTGATGCCCGGGAATAACATCGGACAGGGAGGGGTTGCCTACAAAGCCCTGACAGCCGCCCGCCCGGCAGTCCCCGGCGTGCTGCCACCTGTTCACATTATGGTTCGGCCCGCCACCGACACGGCCGGACAGGCCCGGCTGCAGGAGGCGGGGGATCTGGTTTCCGCGATCCAGCATGCGCTTGGGAGCGACACTGGCCGACGCCTCGCCGAGATTGCGCTGCTCGTGCCGACCCGCACAGCCTGGCCGCACTATGAGCGGGCCCTCGACGAGGCCGGCATTCCATACCGGATGGAGGCGAAGTCGCTCATATGGCAGACGCAAGAGGTGCGCGACCTCCTCAATATCCTCACCGCGCTCGATGATCCGTCGGATGAGATCGCCCTGGTGGGCGCGCTCCGCTCCCCGGCTTTCGCCTGCTCCGACGAGGAGCTGCGAAGGTGGCGTGAAGCCGGTGGACACTGGTCTGAGCGCTCTGCCCCCGCGGGCATGACCGCAAAGGATGGATGCCTGGTGGCACTGGCGCTCAGAGCGATCGAATCGCTGCGTGCCGGTCGTTGGGATGAGACAGTAGGGAGCCTGCTCCATCGTATCGTAACTGAGCGGAGGGTGCTGGAGCTCTGCACCGCCTATCCCCGGCCGCGCGA
>JBBRJW010000483.1:0-3604 GCA_038218705.1 Chthonomonadales bacterium
AACGAATTGATGGGCTGCTCCGGCTCGAACTGTAGATCGCGAGTCTGCTGGCCGGAAAGCGTCAAGGCAAGCAGAAGCAGGGGAACAGTTCGTCTCATGTTGGGATGATAACAAGCCTGATCTTGCTGTTGACGGCCCACCCACGCCTGGTAAACCGTTTGGCGCACGCCTCCGCTGGCGGCGCTGATCCCCCCGCCCAGAATGGCCCGAGTCGTCCGCGAGGGAAGCGGCGGGCGGTAAACACGGGCCACGTCCTCCTTCGAAACCGTGATGCCCTGCACAGAATCCGCGAGACTTTCCCGAGTGCCTACGCACCGGCCCATCGAGAGGTGTCGGCGGCGCGAGAACTCAGCGTCAGGACGGCAAAAGCAATCGTAAGCCTATAGAACATAGACTCACTCCGCGCCAGGCTTCGACCAAGGCGGGGCGAGGCCATTCATACGCGAATAGGCGATCAATTGCCCCATATGCTCGTTGGCGTGGACGATGATCCGCAAGTAAATGCCGTCCACATTCGCGTCTCTCTTGGCGACCTTCACCTTGCGCTGCAAGTCGTCCGGCTTCGCCGCCGCGTGCGCTGTCTTTACGGCTTGCAGAGATCGTTTCAGCCAGTCAATTACCTCCGCCTTCGTCTTCACTGTCCTTTCCATCTCATCCGACTTGATCTCCGGCGGCATCTTGGGACCGGTGATGCTCAGCAGGGAAAAGTTGGCAAGCGCGATGTGCATGTAGACCTCGCTGGTGGACCGCACTCCCGGCGCGGGCCTCCACGTGAAGTGTTCCGGCGGGGTCGCTTCGGCTAGCGCGATTAACTGGCGTGAAACATGGCCCCATTCCCCGTCGTAACCCTCCCACAAACCGGCGGGCTGCGCGCGCAAGGCGACGGTGCTCAGAACAGCGGCCAATAGAAATGTTTTCATGCTTTTTCCTTCCTTCGAATGCGCGGCTTCGCGGTTCTGCCCGCCACGCGACTGCTCCTCACCACGCTTTGGCCGCTGCCACGTGTTCCGGCCGGCGCCGCCTGTTCCATCGCCGTTCGAATATAGCGCCTCACAAGCGGCCGCTCCACTTCGCCCAAGCTCGCAAATTTAATGTGCCGCATCGTCTTGCCCTCGCCCTCCATAACACCATTCGGATCGGGCAGCGACGTGCCGCGGGGGAACCCTAAATTGACGTGCCCCGCGTTGGTCGCAATGTAGCAGAACATATCCTTCATTCTTCCGCTGAAGCCGAACCAGATCGCGACCGTATACACCTGGTAAACCGATTCGGACGCGTCGGGCGCCTCCTCGAGAATAATCTCGCGCAACGCCAGCGCAATCTCCGAAATGTGCCGGTCGTAGGCTTCAAGAAATCCGAGTAGTTGAGGATCGGGGGCGCGCTCCATGCTCAAAACCGATCATACAGTGAACGCACTTGATATCTCCTACCCGATGCCGTCTACGGCCCCTCGATATTCGACAGTGCGGGGGATATGTATACCTACCAATTAGGCCCGGTCAGTCAGTAACGGATGGCGTCTCCTCTATTCCACGTACCTCCCCGACTCTGCCTTGAATCCGTACCCGGGTCTTCCTACCTATAGCGGAAGCGCTCCAGGGCTCTGCTGAGGCATCGTGCAGATCAACCGTATTATCCCGACCTATGCGAAGCCCGGTGTCTTCTACTTCACGCCGATGTCCTTGTCGCGGCGTCCCCAGGGCGATTACTTCGGGACCTCGGCCCAGGTGGGGTCGGCGGTCTACGTAAAATGACGTTCATGCAGTCTGTCGAATTGAGGATCTCATTCCGCACCATCGCGTTGGCATCCGCCTTCATCTATGGGCTGGCCGCACAGTCCGTACCACCGCCCGGTTCGCTGCCGCTGAAGGGGACATTGGAACGAATCAAGGTACACGGCGTCTCACTGGAAGGCAATCTGGAAGGCGACTCCCCCGATCGCGACGTCTCCATCTATTTGCCGCCCAGCTATTCGAGCAATCCTGGCCGGCGCTACCCGGTCCTGTATATCCTGCACGGGTTCACCGATACCGACGCTCGCTGGTTTGGCCTCGTCCAACACTTCGTCAACGTGCCTGTAGCCATGGAAGCAACTCTAGCCAACGGTAGAGCACGCGAGATGATCCTGGTGATGCCGAACGCATACACGCGCTACGCCGGTAGCTTTTACGGAAGCTCGCCGACCACCGGCGATTGGGAGACTTTCGTCACCCGCGAACTGGTCTCCTACATCGACGGCCACTACCGGACGCTTCGGGCCACAGCAAGCCGAGGCCTCGCCGGACACTCCATGGGCGGATACGGCGCCATCCGCCTGGCGATGAAGCACCCTGAAGTGTATTCAAGCGTGTACGCCATGAGTTCCTGTTGCCTCAATCAGGCCACGCCAACCCCGGAAATCATCCAGAACGCCGAGGCCGTCCAGTCGCTCGAGGATTTCAACAAAGCGAGTTTCGGCGTCAAAGCCGTCATAGCAGTTGCGGCAGCTTGGTCGCCTAACCCGAAGACCGCCCCATACTTCGACCTGCCTCTTAAAGACGGCCAGCTTCAACCATCGGTCATCGCCGAGTGGCACGCGAACTCGCCCGTGGCGATGGTGAGCCAGTACGCCGCAAGTCTGAAGAAGTTTAGCGCTCTGGCGCTGGACATTGGCTTGCAAGACGGACTGCTGGCCGGGAACCAGATGTTGGACCGCCTGCTCAACGATCTATCTGTTCCACACACCTTCGAGACTTACGAAGGAACTCACGTCAACAAGATCGGCGAACGGCTCGAAGAGAAGGTTCTGCCGTTTTTCAGCCAGAACCTGCTATTCGAGTCAGCGGCGAAATAACCTCTGGGCGTGCTGGCACACATCTCTGGAGCAACGCCGGCGAAAGGCACGCTAAACTAGAAGCTAAGAGGCATAGCTTTGGATTCGGACGGCGAAGTTAGAATACGCACCGTTCACCTCACCAAGCACTACCGCTCCGGTGAGAATACACTTGTTGTGTTCGACGATCTCGACCTCGAAATCGCCCCCGGCGAGCGCGTGGCCCTGGTAGGCGAATCCGGCGCCGGCAAGTCCTCCCTACTCCATTTACTAGGGGGCCTCGACAAGCCAACCAAAGGTACAATATATTTTGGGGACCGGGAAATTTCATCGTTGGACGAATCGGCGCTGGCCGATTTCCGCAACCGCGAGATTGGCTTCGTTTGGCAGACCCACTACCTGCTGCCGGAGTTCACGGCGCTTGAAAACGTGATGATGCCGCTGTTGATGCGCGGCGTTTCGCAGTCTCAGGCAGCCCCTATCGCATTGGAACGACTGAGTGAAGTGGGCCTTGCAAGCCGCGCCACGCACCGCGCGGGAGAGCTTTCCGGCGGCGAGCAACAGCGGGTTGTTCTGGCGCGGGCCTTGGTTGGAAAGCCGAAAGTGTTGCTGGCCGACGAGCCGACAGGTAATCTCGACTATATTACTGGCGGGAAAATAGCCGATCTATTTGATGAGATGCATCTTACGTATAGGCTTACTTCGGTGTTTGTAACGCACAATCTGGAATTCGCAAGACGCTGCGACCGCGTCTTGAAGCTCGAACACGGCGCCCTTGTCCCCTTGCAGGCC
>JBBRJW010000484.1:0-3604 GCA_038218705.1 Chthonomonadales bacterium
GATTCCCTCCTCGGTATTTACCGTTCGCATACCCTGCTGATTAAGCTCGCTCGTACTGCGTCTGCCCATACGGGCTCCGTGGTCGGAGGAACCTCAATCCGAATGAACATACGGTCTCGCAGGACGCCCAGGCCGGGCACTCTCCTGCTCGCTTTCACCGTGCCGCTCACGGGGTATGGCCTCCTTACTCAGGGGCAGGTCCATGCGATCGCTCAGGCGGTGAACCCTAACGTTCCGCACAGTGATCCTCTCCCAACCAACGATCCAACCGATCCCTCGGCGTCGCCCGCCCCGCTTCCGGCGCCTGCTCGTGCGCCCAAACCGGCGAAAGCGCCGAAGACGGTCACGCCTCGCAAGCCGCGTAATGGCAAGACCGCGCCCACAGGAACGTCCACGGAACCCCCGGCCCCGACAACGGGCACGGGTTCGGCCGTTGTTGCGCCGGTTCCAGCTGTGCCAGCCGCTCCGGCAGCGCCTTATACCGGGCCCAGAATAGGCCAGATCATCATTACCGGTAACAAGACCCTCTCGCAGGCAGCGGTAACCGCGCTAAGCCGTCACCAGGAGGGCGATCCGTGTAATGATCAGACACTCCGCGAGATCAAAGACAACCTGAGCCAGTCCGGGTTTTTCGGGGCAGAGCATAACCCCGATAATCCTGAAGACTGGGTGAAGGTTCATTCGGAAGAGGACGCAGCTCATCCGGGGACGTGTCGAGTAGTCATCGAAGTCGATGAGAACGACCCGATCAAGACCATTTCGATTACAGGCTCCGGCCCGGTAAAGGTCGATGACATCGCAGCGCTGCTTCACGCTCGTGCGGGAGCGGTCTACAACTTCCAGACATTCCGCCGCGACCTCGATGACATTCAGAGGCTCTACGTGAGCCGGGGCTACTCCGCGGAATTCCTGAACAGCGCCGGGCCTGATGCGAACGGTGTGCTGAATGTTCCGATCCAGGTAGTGCGCGTCGCTGAGATTCGGATCCTCAAGAACAAGAAGACGAAGCGGTTCGTCATCCTGCGGGAGATCAAGACCCGACAGGGCGATTACTTCAATCGCGACATCTGGAATCGCGATCGGGTGCGGCTCTATAATCTCGATCTGTTCGATGAGATTACGCCCTCCGACGAACTGATCGCTCCTGGCCAGTTGCGGCTGACGCTTAACCTTGTGGAGAAGCGGACCGGCTCGATTTCACTGGGCGCTGGCTACAGCAGCCGGCAGCAACTCGTCGGCCGTGCCGAGGTATCCGAGAACAACTTCCGGGGCCGCGCAGAGACGCTGAACCTCCTGCTGGAGACCGGCGGCATCGCCAATCGCTCCACCGTGGAGCTCGGATTCACAGAGCCCTATCTCGACAAAAAACATACGGCGCTCACGGTACAGGTCTATGACAAGACCGTCTACCGATTCGCAAACTCGCTCTCCAACGGAACCTCGTTTACGGGCGGGGGTGGTGGCGCGAACGTTGGGACTGACACGCACTACAACGAGCAGCGTGTCGGAGCGACCGTCACGGTGAGCCGGCCGATCCGCGACACCTACCGAGCGTCGCTTACAGCGCGCGGAGAGAACGTACGCACCGATCCCCTCGCGCTCAGTGGTTACAACGCGTCGATCATTCAGGACGGCCCGATCTACTCCCTTGGCGGCAGCCTGCTCCACGATACTCGCGACCTGATCCTCGACCCGATCAAGGGCGGCTACCAGAGCCTCACCATGTCGACCGGCTACGCGAACTTGAAGCCGCCGACGGTGCCTGCCGGATTGGCCAAGCCTCAAGGCATCTATGGAAGTGTAAACTTCTCGAAGGTCTCGCTGGAAGCGCGCCAGTTCTTCAGCCTGCAGGGTGCGCGCCGGCGCGACAAGCCGGACGAAGAGAAGCGCTCCGTGGCACTCCGGTTGCTGATCGGCGCGTCGGTGGGCACCCTCCCGTTCTTTGAGCAGTACTTCGTGGGCGGCGCGGAGACACTTCGCGGGTACCGCGAGGACCGCTTCTGGGGCAGTAACCTCATGCTCGGATCCATCGAGCTCCGACAGCCGCTTGCACGAGGGCTGAAGGGTGTGCTCTTCTCGGATATTGGCGATGCATGGGGTGGCAAATACCAGGGAGTCAATATCGACGGTTTCAAGCAGGGCGGCTTCAAGCCGCACGCGAGCGTGGGCCTCGGTATTCGAGTTCGTACTCCGCTCGGGCCGATCCGCCTCGACTACGGAATCGGCGATGAGGGCGGCCGCACTCACTTCAGCATCGGGAACGTCTTCTGACTTGCTCCCCGGATAGGCATCTGCTATAATAGACCGGTTTGTGTAGTGTGAAAGGATGCTCAAGTAATATGACGGAACCTAATCGCGGGCTGCGCGCGCTGGTACTTGGCGCGATGGCTCTCTGCATAGTTGCCTCGCTCACAGGGGCGCGAGGGGCCGATCAGGGCGGTGGCCTGCTCAAGATAGCGGTCGTAAACCCGGGTCGCCTTCTGGCAGAGTACAAGTTCACCATAAAATCGAACGATGACCTCGCCAGGCAGCAGGCCGATGCATCGACGACTCTGAACGCCTGGAAGTCTAACTCGTTTCTGAGCGAGGCCGATCAGAAGGCGCTTGGCGACCTGACCGTCCAGGAGGGCCTGCCCGCTGGCCTGGATGCCGCCAAGAAGGCGCAGAAGCAGAAGCTGTTGGATCAGAACAAGAAGGTTTTCGACGAGTATACGAACCTTCAGTCCAAGCAATCACCGACCCCGGCGGATAACGACAGGCTTCGAGAGATCTCCCGAATGGCCGCAGATACGGATCGCCGAATTGGGGAGAAGAAGGCCGAGATCCAGGGACAGCTCGAGAAGCAGGCTCAGGATATTCGGACACGAATGGACCTGGACGTGCGAACGAAGCTGAACGAAGTCGCCAAGAAAGACGGCATAAATCTGGTGTTCAGCAGTGAGGTGCTCCTCTATGCCGATAACGACCTGACGGACAAGGTGCTGAAGGAACTCAATAAGTAGGGCGCCGTGTCCGAGCGGCGCGTGGTGATCTCGATGTCTCCTAAGGCGCGGGGCGGGGCTGCGGCGCAGAGTGCGCCGGGCCTCGCCCTCCTCTCTATTCTGGTACTTGCCATTGGCGGCTGCCGCGACCCTGTGGCGCCCCTCCTCGCTCGCCGCTCCGTTCGTGTCGACGCGCTTCTCCCGCTCCATCCCGCATGGGCACAAGTTGTGGCCATCGACTCAGGTGCACGACTCCGCAAGGGTGCGGGCCGCGCTCTCAGCGGAATGGCGTACGCTCCTCCGCCGCTGCCTTCGCCCTTCAATGCGCCGTTGGCCGTGCCGCCGAGTCTGGTAGCCGAGCGCGAAGCCCACCTGCGGGAAGATTCCGTACGGTTTGCAGCGCAGTTCGAATCGGAGCTTCGTTCCGCCAACGCCGAGCTCTATCGGAAGCTGGAACGCGAAGAGGCTGCGCGGGTCGCTGCAGAGACGACCCGAATGGTACTGACGAGGGAGGATATCCTTCGCACTACCAACCAGTTGAAATCGATTTCGATTGCGCGACGGATCGAGAAGCTCGGGTACGAGCAGGCCGTTCTTGATGCGAGAGTGAAACTCTATGTGGA
>JBBRJW010000485.1:0-3600 GCA_038218705.1 Chthonomonadales bacterium
GCGGAGAAGGTATAGATGCTGCCTGCCGTCGAACGAACGTCTTCCCGTACACTTTGGATCCGCAGGGCGATCGGCCTTGCAGCCGGGGTTCTGCTGCTCGTAATCGGGAACGCGATCAATAATAATCTGGTTGACTACGCCCAGGATATCGTTCGCCAGTGCGGCATTGCCGTTATCATGGCGGTCAGCCTGAACATCGTAAACGGACTCACCGGGCAGTTTTCGATTGGTCATGCCGGGTTTATGTCGGTGGGCGCTTACGTCGCGGCGGCCGTAACCTACTGGTTTGTGGGGCGTTTCGCCCACGGCGATCCGGCGATATTCGTGAAGAACGCACCGCTCGCGCTGGAGGCGATGGCGGCAGCAATGCTGGCGGCCGGCGCCGCAGCAGCGCTCTTCGGGTACGTCGTCGGGGTACCGAGCCTGCGGCTGAAGGGCGACTATCTGGCGATTGTTACGCTCGGGTTCGGCGAGATCATTCGTGTCCTCCTTGAGAGCATCCACGAGATCAGTCCTAGGCTGGACTTTATGGGCGGCGCGACCGGCTTCTCCGGCGTAAGCGGCAACTACACCGTGCCGCGCCTCTCTACTTTCCCTCTTGTGTTTGCCACGGTCCTCATCGTGATTCTCATTGCCCGAAATCTGAAGTTCTCCACGCATGGTCTGGCCTTCATGGCAGTTCGGGAGAACGAAATTGCAGCGGATGCCATGGGCATCGACTCTACGCGGGTGAAGGTGTCGGCCTTCGTTCTGAGCGCCTTCTTTGCTGGAGTAGGCGGCGCGCTCTTTGCACACGCTCTCTTCTTCCAGCCGCGAACCTTTAGCTTCATCCTCTCAATCAACTATGTCGTGATGGTTGTGCTCGGCGGCAGCGGCTCGATAACCGGCGCGACAATCGCCGCCGTCCTCCTGACAGCGCTGCCCGAGTACTTGAAGTCCGCTCAGGACCAGGCTCACTTCCGCGACGAGTACCGCCTCGTTGCCTACTCGCTGCTGCTGGTCGGCATGATGATCCTGCGCCCGTCCGGGATATTCGGCTCCGGTGAATTAAGTCTCGCGCGATGGAAGCGGCAGCGCCGCGACGCTTTGCCTGAGCGTACCGCTGGGGAGGCTGCTGCGGCCCACGTCTTCGAGCCTGCGGTTCCCTTCGACGGTGACGAGGTACTTCGCCTTGCAGGGCTCACGCGGCGTTTCGGAGGCCTTACCGCCGTCGGTGATATCGAGGTTGCGGTAAAGCGGGGCGAACTGGTTGGGCTCATTGGGCCGAATGGGGCAGGCAAGACAACGCTGTTCAACCTTCTCACCGGTGTCTACGAACCTTCGGAAGGCACCATCCGATTTCTGGGCAAGCCGCTCGCGGGCGCGCGTGAATCCGCTCTACCCGCTCGCACCTTACGGACCCTTGTGGATACGGCCGCCGCCACAGCAGGGGGAGGAGCGATCGGGACGGTCCTCGCGACTTCACTCATTCCCTATGCGAGCACTCCAGGCTCCATCTCGGCTCAGTCCGCAATCCGGTGGGCTCCGGCCATAATCGGCGGACTCTGGGCACTCTTTGGCGGAAGGGCCCGACGGCGACGCGCTCCGGGGCTGAGACCCTACCAGTTCGCCGAGCGTGGAATCTCGCGTACGTTCCAGAATATCCGTCTGTTCGGAGACCTGAGCGTACTGGATAACGTGCGGACCGGAATGTACCTTCGCAGGCGTACGGGACTGTTCGATGGTCTGCTGCACACGTCCCGCGAGATGGAACAGGAGGCGGCCGACACGGAGCGGGCGAGGCTGCTACTGGCTCAGGCAAACCTGACGCGGGTTGAAGGGGAGCGCGCGCGCTCCCTTCCGTACGGCGACCAGCGACGTCTCGAGATCGTGCGCGCACTGGCCACGCGGCCGCGCCTTCTGCTTCTGGACGAGCCGGCAGCGGGGATGAATCCGCAGGAGAAGCAGGAGCTCAGCCGATTTATCCAGGAGATCCGCCAAGAGCACGACCTCACAATTATTGTGATTGAGCACGATATGAAGCTTGTGATGGGCGTTTGCGAGCGGATCTACGTGCTCGACTACGGCCGGATCATCGCGGAGGGCAGTCCGGACGCGATACGATCCGACCCGAAGGTTATCGCGGCGTACCTGGGCGAAGACGACGACGCGGACGCCGCTCCGTCGGCCGCGGCGGATTGAGCCTGCGACAAGAGGGGAGTAGGGATGCTCGAGATTAAGGATCTCTGCGTCGAATACGGTGCAATACAGGCGTTGAAAGGCGTTAGCCTGCGGGTAGAGCAGGGGGAGATCGTAACGATCATCGGCGCGAACGGGGCCGGAAAGTCCACGCTGATACGGGCGGTCTCGGGTCTGATTCGCCCCCGTTCTGGTGAGATCTCCTTTGATGGCCGCGCGCTGCACGAAATGCCCCCTCACGAGATAGTGCGGGCCGGTGTGTGCCAGTCCCCTGAGGGGCGGCGAGTCTTTGCGAACATGAGCGTTCAGGAGAACCTGGAGCTCGGCGCATACACGCGAACCAGTACAAAGAGCGAGCTGCGCAGCGATACAGAGAGCGCATATGCCAGATTTCCGCGGCTTAAGGAGCGTTCAAATCAGGTTGCAGGGACGCTCTCGGGCGGGGAGCAGCAGATGCTGGCCATTGCACGCGCATTGATGGCGAGGCCGCGACTGCTTCTGCTAGACGAGCCGTCACTGGGTCTTGCGCCGTTCCTGGTGAAGCAGATATTTGAGATCATTCGCGAGATTAACGGGCAGGGCGTGACCATCCTCCTCGTGGAGCAGAACGCGAACCAGGCGCTTCGACTCGCCAACCGCGGCTATGTGCTGGAGACCGGAAGCGTCGTTACAGAGGGAGAGGCCGCGAGCTTACTGGCGAACCCGGAAGTGCGCGCCGCGTATCTAGGGGAGTAGCTGTGATGTTACCAAATATTATCGGACGTTATGGAAATCAGTGCTTACAGGAATCAAAATGACAGTCTCCAACGGCCGGCTGCTTGAATCGCCGCTGCACTCTAACCACCTCGCCCTTCACGGCCAGATGGTCGACTTCGCGGGATGGAGCCTCCCCATCGCGTACGGGAGCATTCTTGACGAAGCACGCTCGGTCCGGCAATCCGCGGGCATGTTCGACGTCAGTCACATGGGGCGCTTCGAGGTGGAGGGCAGGGGAGCGGCCGGCCTGATGCGGCGCGTGGCGACGAATCGGCTCGATGCGCTGACGGACGGGGCCGGGCAGTACGCACTCCTGCTGAATGAGGCGGGGGGCGTGCTGGACGACATTATTCACTTCAGGCGCACGTCCGAGCACTATACCGTGGTGGTAAACGCGAGCAATCGGCTGAGAGATTTGGAATGGATGCGGGCTCACGCAAGAGAAGCATCGGTCACGGATCGAACTGTCACCACGGCCATGATTGCCGTCCAGGGACCGAATGCCCTCTCTGCCGCGAGCGCCGCGCTCGGCATATCGGCCGGTGATATGCCAGCCAGGTTCCACTGCGGCCTGATGGAATTTCAAGGTCTCGTGCTCCTGCTTATGAGGACAGGATACACCGGAGAGGATGGTCTGGAAATTTCGGTCGATGCGGCGGGCGCGAG
>JBBRJW010000486.1:0-3599 GCA_038218705.1 Chthonomonadales bacterium
AGGGGATGTAGAGGATCAATTTACCTTCGGGCCAGAGTTCGACGCGCTGCTGACTGAGGCGCTTGCTCAGCGTCCTGAGATACTTGAGAGCGAGGCGCAGTTATCGGCGGCGCGCCGCGGTGTGCAGTACGCGCGGCGCAGTGAATACCCATCGCGCAGCCTCAAGCTAACCGATACCTATGAGCCAGACCCGGCTGCGTTTAGCCGCCAGAATGTTGGCGCAATCGGTCTCGGCGTCCAGATACCGATCTTTGATGGTGGGCTGGCGCGCGAGCGAGCCAGGGAAGCGCGAGGAGTGGAGGCGACCGCCGCGGTGAACCGACGCCAGCTTACGGACCAGGTTCAGCTCGATGTCCAGCAGGCCTATATCGCGCTGGTGAGAGCCCGGAATCGGGTGGCGGTGGCGAACATCGGCCTTTCCCAGGCGCGCGAGGCTTATCGTCTTGCCCGCGTTCGCTATAGCGCAGGTGTCTCACAGTCTGCGGGCGTCTCGCCTCAGCTCGAGCTGAGTGGAGCCCAGACGACTCTCTCGCAGGCGCAATCGAATCAGGTGAGCGCGCTATACGAGTACAACACAGCTCGGGCACAGGTGGATCGCTCCGCAGGCCGCTACTCATTCACAGGCAGTGCGCCGGGCTATGAGGCGCTTCCCGGCGCGAAGGTGACGGGCGCACAACAGGGCACGCGTCGAGAACGATAGTACTCCGATATGTCAACAACCAGTATCGCAAATAACAAGGCGAGTGGAGTCGGGAGACCTCCGGTTCCTGAGAACGCCGACCACGCAGATGTGAGCGAATACCGATGGCTCATTCTGCTTGGCTTGATAACCGCGGCGATCATGGAGGTGCTCGACACCACCATTGTCAATGTGGCGCTTCCGCAGATGGCCGGGAACCTCGGCGCGACCTTTCAGGAGGTGGCGTGGATTTCAACCGGCTATATCCTCGCCAACGTCATCGTGTTGCCGATGACGGCGTTTCTCACTGCGACATTCGGACGGAAGCGGTACCTCGTCTTCTCGATCTTCCTCTTTATTGTCGCGTCGTTTCTCTGCGGCACGTCGCACTCGCTCGGGGAGCTTGTGGTCTGGAGGATTGTCCAGGGCGCAGGCGGTGCGGCGCTCCTCTCTACAGCTCAGGCCACTCTGCGGCAGATCTTTCCTCGCGAACAGCAGGGCATGGTTCAGGCCATCTTCATGATGGGCGTTGTTGTTGCGCCAACGCTCGGCCCCACTCTTGGCGGGTGGATCACCGACAATTACACCTGGAACTGGTGCTTCTTCATCAATATCCCCATCGGGCTTGTGTCGGCGTTTCTGGTCTTTACATTCCTGCACGATCCGCCCGGTCATGTGAAACGGACCGGACAGGTGGACGTGCTGGGGATCGGCCTGCTGGCGGTCGGGCTCGGGTCTCTGCAGTACGTGCTGGAAGAGGGGCAGCGAAACGACTGGTTCAATGACCCGCTGATTCTGCGCCTCTCGCTTCTCTCCGGCGTCATGATCGCGCTAATGCTCTGGTGGGAGCTCTCGCCCCGCAACGCGGACCCGGTGGTCAATTTGCGCGTGCTCAAGAACCGCGATCTGGCCGCCGCAACGTTTCTCTTTGTCGCGCTCGGCTTCGGACTCTACGGGGGAGTCTATCTATTCCCACTCTTCGCGCAGAGCGTGCTGGGCTTCACACCCACGACGACCGGGCTCGCCCTTATGCCCGGCGGACTTGGCACGGCAGCAAGCGCGCTGATGTGCGGGCGGCTGCTGAGTAATCCGAAATCCAGGCTCGATCCGAGGATGCTGATCCTCTTCGGGTTCACGATCTTCGTGGGAGCGCTCTGGATTCTCGCGCATCTCACTACCGCGGCCGGGGAGAACGATGTCCGGCTGGCGCTTCTGGTGCGCGGATTCGGGCTCGGTTTTCTCTTTACGCCGATCAATAATGCCGCCTATGGAAATGTCGACCCACGCATTGCCCAGCAGGCTTCGGGACTGGTCAATCTCTCCCGGCAGCTCGGCGGCTCGTTTGGCATCGCAATTCTCGGGACCTATCTGAACAACCGCACTCAGCAGCACAGGGTCGACCTGATCTCGAACATCTACTCTGGCAGCACGCTGCTGCAGTCGCGGCTTAACGGACTGACGAGCACGTTCCACTCCCATGGCATGTCCATAGGCGCCGCCGCGCACGCCGCGACCTTGATGGTGGACCGGACACTGATGCGCCAGGCGCAGATGCTCGCCTACAATGACTCATGGATGCTGATCTTGTTGAGCTTTGTGGCCACATCGCCGGCGATCCTGCTTCTCCGGCGGCCGCGGAGCATGGGCGGCTCCAGGGGATCTGCTCCGGTCGATGCGCACTGACCCTGGAATATTATGCGGCGCGCCAGCGAGGCTCCGAGTGAGCAGACCGGTGATAGGCTGCCTCCAGCAGGTTTCGTGGCGCGAGCGTGCCCATGCAGATCCCGCCCATTGCGACGACAACGATGTCGGTATCGAGTGAGACGTCGCTTCGACTCAGGAGCGTCTGAGCTGCCTGGTCGATCGTCGTCGATTCGTCGAGCTCGAGGGGTGATGCCTCGATCCACTGACCAAGTGTGGCATCTGGAGTGGCGTCGATCAGGTCGGATGCCTTGAGCGTCCGGAGCAGGGCGTCGATGGTGGTTCGCATCAGAAGGCCGACCACTCGATTGTCCTCCAGAGCAACAATGCTCATAAGCCCGCTATCTTTGAGGAATGCGCGGAACGCAGTTTCCAGTGCCGCGGAAATGTCCAGAGTGATGGCGGGCCGGGCGATCTGGCCCAGAGTGAACGATCCGCCGCTCTGGTTCAGCGCTCGCGCTCGCGAGCGCTCTCCGATGATGGCTCGCTTGTCCCGCGGCACTCCCCGCAGCGTATCGGCCGGCTTGCCCACGTAGTAACCCTGCACCAGTGGAATGCCTAGATCGATCAGCGCCATGAGCTCCTCGCGAGTCTCCGCGCCCTCGGCGATTACCAGAGTCCCGATGCGTTCCGCATAGTCCCTCAGCATCCTGAGGAGCGCTCGCCGCTCCCCGCTCACATCCAGCCCGCGAATGATTCCTCGATCGAGCTTTACGAACTCAGGCTTCAGGTCTGCTATCGCCTGGAGGCTGCTGTATCCAGTGCCAGCATCGTCTATCGCTACCTGAAATCCACTCTCTCGCAGTCTGGCAATCTCCTGCAGCAAGCGCGGAAAGTCCACGACGGCTTGCCGCTCGGTTACCTCGATCACAATATCACGCGGCTCAAAGCCCTTTTCGCGAACGCGGAGCCCAACGGGGCGATCGTGCTGACTCAAGAATGCGAGGCCTTCGGCATCCATGTTGACAAAGAGAAGCTGCTTCATGTGCTGCTCGGAGGCGCGATCCAGGCACGTTTCCAGGCAGGCGAGATCAAACCAGGAGACCATTCGGGCTTTATCTGCAGCGCGGAACATAGCCCCTGGGCGACGGAGCGGCACGCCCCGCGGGCCGCGAATAAGGGCCTCGTAGCCGAAGACGCGCCCGTCCCGCAGACTCACGATCGGCTGATATTGAGGATGGAGCTTCTTATTGATGAGGATGTCGAGCAGCTCATTCAG
>JBBRJW010000487.1:0-3593 GCA_038218705.1 Chthonomonadales bacterium
CTCCACTGCCTCAATCGCTGTCAGGGAACGTAGGTCTGCGCCATGTTCGACGGTGCTGTCTCCTGCCCGTTGGTCAGCACCGCAGTAACCAGGTAGTAGACCCGGATCGGCCGCTTGAGATCACGGTCGATGTAGAGAGTCGTTCGCGGCAACGCCGCCAGGAGCGCCCACGGCCCATTCGGTGCGCTCGCCCGATAGATTCGCACAGTTCTCGCGGTTCCTGCCGCCGGGAGCCGCCAGTAGAGGTAGACAGTCGCGCGAACCGTGTTGGCGTTCAGCGATGTTGGCCCCGGTGGAGCTGGCCTTACCGGCGATTCCGTTACGGGCGGAGAGGGGGCGCTCTCCCCGTCGGCGTTGACAGCGGTTACATAGTAGGTGAATATGACTCCGTTGGTGGCCGCCAGATCGGTATAGACCGATTGCGTGAGGCCGGTGGCGATCGGCGCCGGAGCAGGTTGGGCGGTCGAGGAGCGATACACCCGGTAGCTGGCCGCGCCGGCGACCTTCAGCCATGCGAGACAGACAACGCCGTCGCCAGCCTGACCCAGCAGCTTCAATGGGGCCCCGGGGGGTGTTGGCGGCGTGAGGCAATTGCCGACCGCAAGCAGCGCCCGGTAGATGTTAATGCGCCCGCTCCCGGGGGCGATGGCGCGCGTTGGCGGCGTGACACAGGGGTCCAGTGAGCGCGTCATGATGGCCACCACTTGCGCGTTGGTCATGTCCGGCCGCTGGGCCATCACCATCGCGGCTTCGGCGGCCACGTGCGGGGCGGCCATCGATGTCCCCGACATCGCCGCGTAGTTGAGAGGAAGCCCCTGACTCGGGGCATAGGTTGGGGTGGTGGAGAGAACGCCGACGCCGGGTGCAGCGAGCGTTACCCAGGATCCGAAGTTGGAGAAGCCTGCGAGCTGGTCGTTCGAGTCTGTTGCCGCCACCGAGATCACGTTGGGTGAAGCCCCGGGATAGTAGGGCGCGGAAGTGCCGAGGTTGCCCGCAGCAGCGACCACCACGCAGCCTTTGCCCCATGCGTAACGGGCTGCCGACTCCATGGTGCTGGAATGATCGGGGCCGCCAAGACTGAGCGAGATGACTTGAGCGCCATGGTCCGCCGCCCATGTGATTCCGCTCGCGACACTGGCATCCGTGCCCGCCCCATTGTCGTCCATCACACGTACGGGCATCAGCTTTACGCCAACCACACCGCCCGGCCGCGAGAAACCGGCAACGCCGGCCACGCCGATGGCGTTGTTCACCTCTGCAGCGATTATGCCCGCGACATGTGTTCCATGCCCAAATCCGTCCCTGGCTGATCCGGTCTTGTTCGACAGCACATCGTAGGCAACCATATTGCCGCTGCTGTCGCGCAGGATCCGATTGGCCAGGTCGGGGTGAGAGGCGTCGATTCCAGTGTCGATTACGGCCACGACCACCGTCTGCCGTGGGTTCCAGATCTGCCAGGCGAGATTCGCCTGAGTCGTGGCCGGGGCCCATTGCGAGCTATAGTATGGGTCGGTGGGCGCTGCCGTCACGCGGAGCACATGGTTCGGCTCGGCGAAGCGCACGCCGGGCGTGACCCGGAGCGCAGCAAGCGCCTGCGCCATCGTCTGACCTGGCGCGAGCCGTACCCGATGGGCGGCGATACCGGGCTCGTACCCCATGGTGCGCCCCAGGAACATAACCGCCGGCGCGGCAACGCCGGGATTAAGTCCTACCAGAACCTCGCCCGGAACGACCGGATTGATATCCGCTCTGGCACATGTCGCGAGCGCAAGAAGGGCGGCCGCGAGCAGAGCGCCCCTGAACTTCCTGAGAGCCATTCCACATCCCTGTTAGGCTGGCGCGTCCGCCTGTCCCAACTAACAGGACAGTGCCTCCAGCCTTTCAAGGATTCTCTTCCACTGATCCGCCCTGATAAGGACCAGGTCGTTTTGCGAGGATCATAGGCCCGACTGCAGCCGGGTAACCAGCCGACTCGCGGCCGCCTCTACTACGATGCGGGCCTGAGAGGGCGAAGCGCCGTCCTCGTCAAAAATGACGATCTGATTCGGTCCGGCTTTCATCCACGGCTCTGGAAGGTACAGCCCATCTACAGGCTCCTTCTCAGGATATCGCCCGAGATTATGCCCGTTCAGCCAGACGAAGCCGCGGCTCATGCCGCGAACGGATATCCGGAGGATAGGGTGAGGACCCGCGGGCGAGGCGGCCTGGGAGTTGAATTCTGCCCGATAGAAACGTGGACCACTGCCCGCGGCGGAACCCAGCGGCTCCCACCCGGGCGCATCGATTGAGGCGACGCCGCCGCGCAGACGCCAGTTCATAACCGGAAAAGCATCGCCTGCCGCCGACGACCGGAGCTCGACCTCTCCTCCGATCCCGCCTGTGTTATCGGTGTTTTCGATGAGCACGGCGACTTCGTTCGGACCGGCCGCGCTCCAGGCCGGGTCGAGGCCAATCTCAAACGGCTGACCCCATCCGCTGTGGGAGCCGACTTTCTGGCCGTTGAGGAAGACCGTCGCTTTGTCATCGACATCGGCGAAATGAAGTGCGTGTCTGGCGCCGACAGCAGCCGGCAGCAGGATGCGTGCCCAGGCGTAACCGGCCTTCTTGCCGAAGAGGTCTGAACCTATACTGAGCGGACTCCAGTCCGTTCCGGAAGTATCGACATGAGCCTCAACCGTGCTGCGCGCCGCATCGGGCTCCGCGGCAGGCTTCCATCGCCACCCGCTGAGCTTCGCCTGGACGGGCGATCCAGCCGCAATCTCGACGGGTCCGGAGAGACCTTTGGCGTCGACGGTATCCAGTGTGCCGAGATAGTTGAATAACTTTGGCCGTCCATAGTGCGCCGTAAGCAGTGCTATCTGGTTATCCCCGGCGTGCAGCTCCGCGCGGAGCGTGCGGGCCGCTGCGCCAGTGGAGCGCGGTCGGTCTGGCGTGGAGCCAATGGGCACGCCGTTGACGAAGCAGGTTAGCCAGTCAGCGGCCGCAGAGAAGTTGATGGCGTAAGCGCCTGCCTTCGGGGCGTTCACATGCGCGCGATACCAGGCGTAGGCTCCGAAGTCCCCGTCCGCACCTATCGGCTCAGGATTTGCAGACTGCTTCCACCGGGAGTCGTCGAACGCGACGGCGGCCTCTGGCGCGCCGGTGCGCGACTGCCAGGCACTGAGAGCAGGCGCATCCCAGGTCACGGCAGCGGATGTGAGCTTTACCCGGGGCGACGAGTCACCCCCGGATATGATCGTGACTGGCTCGGAAGGCAGAGAGGCGGTCGCAGGGCGCTCGATTTCAAGCGCGAGCGACTTGCCGCGCAGTGTGGCGTCGGCAAGATAGTCCGGGCCAACCACCAGCAGATTGCGGTCACCACTCTCCACAAACCATGAGTGATCGGCAGTCTGCTCGTTCGCGGCCACGATATCGAGCACCTGGCCGCCTTCCTTAATGAGCGTCTGCGTGATCCCGGAGGCGGGGAAGCGGATTTTCGTGGTTACGCTGCGGCGGGATGCTCCGCTTCCCAGCGTCAGCCGAAGCTCTCCCGGGTCCCCGGTGGGGCCGTATGCGAGGAGAATGATACGGTCTTTATCGCGCCGGACGCCGAG
>JBBRJW010000488.1:0-3581 GCA_038218705.1 Chthonomonadales bacterium
ATCGCATCGCATCTCCCAGCAGCCAGCCGAGCAGTACGGCAGGGAAGAGGATGTTGCCGGAAAACAGGGCGGCCGAGGCTGGGCTGACAGCCCCGGCTGCGAAGCGGTCCGGGGGCGATATGGCGATCAACAGGGCGAACAGACCTGTGAGCCCACAAACGAGCGCGTAGACCCGGAGCAGCGATCGGGAGAACCTTCTGCCCACCAGGGTAGCCCCGAAAAAGAGCGCCAGTGAGAGGTAGTACCAGAGAACTGCTGTGCCCGCGTAGATGAGCAGCCTGGGAGGCGAGCGGCGCACGACCCTTCCCGAACCTATATCGAATGGCGTAAGCTCCTCGGAGACCGGCCGCATGCCTCCATGCAGCGCAAGCAGGATCCCACCAAAGAGGCCGTCGCAGCCCAGCGCGCAGAGCATGTTTGGCGAGAGCGCCGTAATCCAGCGCGCGCCGTTAACAAGAGGATCCCCTTGATTTGTGACAAACACGAAGAGGATCCCGAAGAATGCGACCATCAGGAGCAGGGTGATGAAGATCACTCCTGAGTCGCTCTGCCCTAGAAAGCGCAAAATGCTCATCCGGGCGCCGGCCTGAGCCTTCGTCAGGATAGGCCCGCTCACGCCGTGCCGGCCACGCCCAATCAGTCGATCGAGCTTGCCCTGCACCCGATAGTTGCGCGGATCGAACTGGACAGCATAGGTGAACGCTGTTACAGCGCTCTCCACCTGCCCTCGCCGCTCGTACAGGTCACCCAGAATTTCATGGACCACTGCATGGCGCGAGTCGAGCTTGAGGCATTCTCGGCAAAGATCCTCGGCTTCGCGGAATCGGCGCGAGTCAAAGGCGAGCTGAGCATCCTTCACCAGCGCCCGGAGCGTCTCGCGCCTGGCAGCCGCCGTTCGAGCCTCTGCCTGAGCGCGCTCAGGCCGGGCGGCGCGCGCATCGGGCCGACTTGATCGCGGCGGGACCTCCGGCCGGGGTGAGCGCCCGAATCCGTCGAAGCCATAGCGCACGGAAGGATTGCGATTCTGCGAAGGCGGTGGGGACTGCGGCGGCGATTCCCTTCGAGGCGAGGCCGGCTTTGCCGCGGGTCGAGGCTGGGCAGGCCGAGACGCCGCGGGAGGCGCGCCGGAGGTTTTCATGCCCCGTAAAACGCGATGCGCGTCGTAGGTAGCGCGCCGCTCCTCATCACCCAGCACGTGATACGCCTCGTTAACGGCCTTTATCTTGTGCGCGGCGTCGGGACTCGGATTGATGTCGGGGTGGAAGCGCCGGGCCAGCTCCCGGTAACTGCGCTTGATCTCCTCGAGAGAGGCCGTTGGCGCAACGCCGAGCGTCTTGTAGTAATCCTGCCGCGCGCCGCTCATGCTCAACTCAAGCCCCTTCGCTCGCTCAGTCCGAGTTATTCAGCTCGCGCTGGTACCCGTTTCCAAGCGCCCCGTACTGCTGGAAGATCTGGGAGGCGATCATCATCGCCAGCAACAAGAATACCACGACGCCGAATATGATCGACGCCTGGTGGGATTTCGCCCGGGCTTCGGCTTCGTAGTAGTCCGCCACCTTGTCGACCATTCCGTCCATTCCGCCCGAGGTCTCCCCGGTCTGAAACATGTTCAGGACCAGCGGATCAAAGAGGCCGCTCTCCCGGAGAGCCCCCGAGGTGGTGGATCCCTGGTTCACCCGCTCGGCGGCCCGACGCCCCGCGGTGGCCAGCACCGCGTTACCAGAGGCGCTTCCGGCGATCTCGAGCGCCGAACCCGTGGCGAAGCCGCCACGGTAGAGCGCGGCAAACGTTCGAGCAAACCGCGCCACCGCAAACATTTTGATGAGCTTGCCCACCACGGGGACCGAAAGCTTAACGCGGTCGCAGCTCTCCCGTACTCCGCTGACGTTGAAGAGGAAGAGGCGGAAGATCGCGACGGCTCCGAAGATGGCGCCCAGCACCAGCAGCAGAAAGCCCAGAGTATCCCAGAAGTAGTCGACAGCGGTATAGGCGTCTTTCCCCATCCCGCCCAACACCAGTTTCACCACGGCCATCTGGCCGCCTGCGAAGCCGCTCCGGCCCAGAATCATGATCGCCACGAACAACACGAGCTTCGGATAGAGCGTCTCCCGGCCCACCAGCCTTCGAATCTCGAGATCATGCTCGACATAGTCGCCGATCTGGCGAAGGACCGAGTCGAGCATCCCGCCCTGCTCGGCCGCGCGCACCATCTCAACCTGCATCGGCGAGAAGATCCAGGGCCACTCCGCCATCGTCTCTGAAAACCGCCCGCCGGACTGCACGCGCAGCATACCGGCCCGCGCAATCTCCTTGAGCCGCGCGTTCTTGGTGCTCGCCTCAAGCGCCGCAAGTGACTGGTACAGCGGCAGTCCCGCATTGATGAGCGCTGCAAATTGCCTGTAGAAGGGCGCGAGATCCTTCAGGGTCGCTCCCGCGAACACCGGGAGAATCAGCGTCTCCACTGCTCGCTGGCGCAGCGGTTTGTCGCGCTCCATCTCCCTGGCGCGCTCGGCGGTGATCCGGGGAATCTCGGCGATTACCGGTGGTTCAGGCTCCGGCACCGGGGGGAGCGGTCCAACCCGCTCCCAGGGCTCCATCCGGGCCATGCGAGAAGTCATCGCCGCCCCAACGGGCACGGGCTCCGGGTCGAAAGTTCCCTGCATATCGGCGACAGGCGCGGTCAGGTCCACAGGAGCGATCCGGCCAGACGCAGCCACGACCGGTTCAATCTCGACGGTCGGCTCGGTTGCCGGCGCGGCCTCCTCGAGATGGCGAGGCTCATAGCCCATGTCGCGCACCTGGGCAGCGGCCTGTACGATATCCTCAGCAGCAAGGCTGCCTGCGACCCGATTGCCGGCGTGATCGACAGCCTGAAAAGCGAACTCAGCCATGATTATCCGAACCCGTCTTCGACCGCATCAGTTCGTCCCCATGAACTTGTCGACGAAATCGAACATGCCAGAGAAGTAAGAATGCGCCAGCCAGCATACCGAAGCGCCTCCCAGAATCAGAAGCGCGAGGATGCCCAGCCGAAGCATCGTGAACCGCGCTCGCTTGGAGTGATCCTCGGCCCGAACGCCATAGTAGCCAGCCACCGTGTCCAGTGATTCCACTACCTGACCGGACTGATGCCCCGTGATTACCATCTGCTCCATCGACGTGTCCAGCAGCTTCGTGGCCACGAAGGCGTCCGAAAGCGAAGCGCCCTGCTGCATCATCTCGTAGGAGCGCGCAAACTGTTCGCGCACTGCCACGTTCGATGCGGTGCCCATCGCGCCCTCCCATGCCTCGGTTGGAGAGATCCCTGCCTGGTAGAGACGCCTGAGCATCAGGACGAATCGCGCGATGGCGGTCTCGCGCTGGAGCTTGCCAAACACCGGAACCCGCAAGCCAAGGCGATCGCGAAATGTTCGGTGGCGCGGAAGCTGCAGCATCCGCCCGAAGTAGACCGTTGCAGCCACCAGAGCGGCGGCGGCGGCGCAGGAAACAAATGAGCGCCGCAGCAGCAGTGAATAGAAGAGGTGCACGTCGAAATTGCTGTCGTATAGGCTGGGAAAGAGGACCGCGCTCAGGGCAAGCAC
>JBBRJW010000489.1:0-3574 GCA_038218705.1 Chthonomonadales bacterium
TGAGTTGGCCAAACTCTATGAGGATGGCGTGTTGTCGGAGGCGCGGGCCGATCCTGCCGCGTCGGACGGGATGGCCGTCTGGATGCCCGGATCCCACCATGAGTGGGCTTTCCAGGTGCCGGTGGGGAGCCTGTCCGCGAAGCTGAAGGCGGGCAAGTGGCGAATCTACATCGTGGTGCGGGTGGCGAAGGCCGCCGCTGCCGATCCCGGCGGGCTGGCCTTCACCGCGGGCGTCTGGGATGCGGGCGCGGCCGCCAGCCGCGCCGAGATTTCGGTGAACGTCGGGCAGGCGCCGGAAGGGTATAAGTCCTACCTGCTCGGGATCGTTGAGACCAACCAGGAGCAGTATATATGGGCTGCGCCGCCGGCCAACAGCGCGGTTCAGTCCATATGGGTCGATCGCCTCATCTTCGTTCCCGTGAAGTGAGGGTTCGGCCTGACGGATTTGCTCGGCCGGATTTTAGTCCGGCCGAACATGTCCGCATTGCGACTCTGAACGGCCGGGGGATCCGGGTCCGCGGGCTGTGGGACGAATGATCGCGCCCGATACGCGTATAACGCGTATAATGCGATAGCGCAATACCACTGCACGCTCGCTTAAGGAGACTCCCGTTGATCCAATCGTTCTGCGGAGGACGCGCCTCGCGGATCCTCCCGCTCATCGCCCTGCTCGGCCTGGCCTCGCAGCCCGCCGCGCCGGCGCAGACCGCGCCCTCCTCGGCGGCCGTTCGTCCTCCCCGCCTCGACTACCAGATGGCCACGCTCTCCAACGGGCTGAAGGTGGTTACTCTTGAGGATCATCGCGCGCCCGTGGTGACCCTGCAGGTCTGGTACCACGTTGGAAGCGCCGACGAAGCCAACGGCAAGGCCGGCTTTGCCCACATGTTTGAGCATCTGATGTTCAAGGGCTCTGCCCACGTCGCCCCGGAGGAGCATGCCAGGCTGGTCGAGCAGATCGGCGGCGACTACAACGCCAACACCTATTTCGATCGAACCCTCTTCTTTGAGACAGTGCCCAGCTATGCCCTGGAGCGAGTTCTCTGGCTGGAGGCCGATCGAATGGCATCGCTCAAAGTAGATGCCCAGAACCTCCAGTCCGAGCGCGACGTCGTGAAGGAAGAGCATCGGATGGACGTGGAGAACCGCGCCTTCGGAACGCTCTTCGAGAATGTGCAGGCAATGGTCTTCCCGAAGGGCCATCCCTATGCACACACGACTATCGGAATTATGGGCGACCTCGACCGCGCCAGCCTCGAGGACGTGCGGGCGTTCCATGCCGAGTACTACCGGCCCGACAACGCAACGCTCGTACTGGTCGGCGATTTCCGCAGCGCCGAGGCGCTCGCCGCCATTCGCAAGTACTACGGCTCCATTCCGCGCTCCGCGACGCCCTTTACGCGCTATCCGGTCGTGCCGGTCACGCAGACGGCGCGCAATTTCGCGATCTTCAAGGATCGCCTTGCACCGCTGCCGGCTGTTGGGATGGCCTATAGAATGCCGCCCGCGGCAGACCGCGACTCGCCGGTCTTCGATGTGATCGCCCAGATACTCTCGGTTGGCCAGAGCTCGCGTCTCTATCGCTCGGTTGTGCGCGACAAGCAGCTCGCCGTGGAGGCGTCCGGCGAGACGCTCGGCCTGAAGCGCGACGGTCTCTTCTTCTTTTTTGCCATCGCAAACCAGGGGCGCAAGCCCGAGGAGCTGGAGGCGGCGCTTGAGGAGCAGGTGAACCTGCTTCGCACGACCCCGGTCACTCCCGAGGAGCTGGCAAAAGCGAAGAACCAGGCGCTGACCGGAAAGGTGTTTGGATCCCTCTCCACCGAGGAGAAGGCCGATCAGCTCGGGGAGGCGGACCTCCTCTACGGCACGCCGGAGGAGGCCAATCAGGAGCTCGCGCGGCTCGGCGCGGTGACCGCGGCCGATATTCAGCGCGTGGCGCAGCGATATTTCGCGCCGGAGCTCAGCAACGTCTTCTATGTTATGCCCGATCGGAGCGCGCCCGCCGGGGCCGCCGCGGCTGGCGCATTGCCCGCGAAGGAATCGAAATGACCGAGAGAACCCGAAGATACTGGCCCCTGATCGCGGCCGTCGCGATTGTTCTGCCCTTCGCGGGCCGCGCCGCTGCAAAACCCCGGCCAGCTCAGGGCGCGGCCGCCCCGAAGCCGCCTGCAAAGGCCCGGGCCGCGAAGCAGGATCGCTCGCTCTCCCAGCCGCCGCCCCTCTCCCCGCCCCGCCCGCTGCGGCTTCCGCAGGTGGTAGAGCAGACTCTGCCGAACGGGCTGCGCATGGTGATCCTGGAGGATCACACGCAGCCGGCGATCTGGCTGCGGCTCTCGCTGCCCGCCGGCAACGTCCGCGATCCGCGCGGGCTGGTGGGAATCTCCGACCTTGCAGCGGCGCTCCTCGACAAGGGGACCTCCACGCGCACCGAGACGCAGATTGCGGACCAGGTCGATGGGCTCGGGGCATCGCTTGGAGCCGGGGCCGGCGAGGATAACCTCGTAATCTCGGCCAGCGGGCTCAGCCCATACGCCCAGACGCTCATGTCGCTGATGGCCGACATTACGCTCCACCCGGTCTTCCCGCCCGGAGAGATCGAGCGCGCCCGAACGCGTACGCTGAACAGTATTACCGCCGCCCTTGCAGACCCTGGCACGATGGCCGAGGCTGCGCTGGCGCGCCGGGTCTTTGGCGACCATCCCTATGGCAACTTCAGCGCGGGGTCGCCTGAGAGCCTCCAGGCGATCCGCCGCGAGGATCTTGTCCGCTTCCACGATACCTATTTCGCGCCCAATGCGGCGACTCTCTTCGTGGCGGGTGACCTGACAGCCGCGCGCGCCCAGGAGCTTGCAGCCTCCGCATTTGGCGCATGGGAGCGCAAGTCGGTGCCGATGCCGCCCCCTGCGCCGCCCCGTCCCTCCAGTCCGCCGACCAGGCCGCAGATCACCCTGATCGACCGGCCGGGCTCGGCTCAAACCGAGATTCGGATCGGGCTTCTCACGGCCGGCTATGCCGACCCGATGCGCGTGCAGGGATCCGTTGCCACGGCGGTGCTCGGCATCGGCCAGTTCGATGGCCGTCTTACAAAGGAGATTCGGGTCAAGCGCGGGCTCACGTATGGCGTGGCGAGCTACTTCGATCGGAAGTCGCAGGCAGGTCGCTTCGAGATCAGCACTTTCACCAAGACCGCCTCTACCGCGGACGTTGTTCAACTCGCGCTCGACGAGGCGCGGAAGCTGAGCCGCGTTCCCGTGGGACAGGAGGAGCTTCAGGCGCGCAAGGACTACATCACCGGCACCTTCGCGGTGAGCGTCGCCACGCCTGCCGGCGTACTGACCCGCCTTATTCCCGCAGTGCTGTATGGCGGCGGCCCGGCGGACCTGACCCTCTATACCTCTCGCGTCCAGGCGGTTACCCCGCTCCAGATCGCAGCGGTGATGCAGGGCCTGTCGCTCGCGGGTCCCCAGGTGGTGCTGGTGGGCGACGCGAAGGCGATTGAGAAGTCGGTGAGCGCGCTTGGACGGGTGACGAAGATCCCCGCCGACTCGCTCGATCTAAGCAGCCCGACGCTGATCGG
>JBBRJW010000490.1:0-3557 GCA_038218705.1 Chthonomonadales bacterium
GACATCGCGCTTATCCACCTCGGAACCAACGACCAGGGGGCGACCGATTACAATGAGGCCGTGGCACAGCCACTTCGGGAGATCGTAGGAATGCTTCGGGCAGCCAATCCGCGCGTTGCAGTCTTCATCGCTCACCTGGGGTTCCACGATGGGGCCGCTCTCAAGATACGCCCGATCGTTGAGGCGATGGCGAAGGGGATCTCCACCGCGCAATCGCCCGTGGTAACGGTAGCGCAGTATGAGAACTGGCACGAGCGGCCGGAGGATCCGGAGGCCGACACCTTCGACTGGGCGCATCCTAACGAACGCGGCCAGAAGCACATGGCCGAGACCTGGCTCGCCGCCATGAAGCCGACGCTCAGTCGCCTGGCTGCCGATTAGCCGGCCTCTGGCTGAGGGGCATTGTGGGAAGTGGCGCAGAGGGCTGGAGCGGGCGCAGGGCTGTCCGGCCCGATGGGGCTATCCCTACTTCCTGGTGGTAACGATACGACAGGGCCGCCCACGCTGAAGCAGCGCCCGCCGGCGGTGGAGGCCCTGGAGGAGCTATTCGTTGAGGCGCTCGCCGTAGAGATAGCGGTCCCGCACTTTGCGGTAGAAGGTTGCGCGGTCCAGCACAATGAGCCGTGTGGTGTACTCGGCGCGGCGCACGAGCACCCTATCCTGGCTTAGCAGCGCGAACGGATCGACGCCGTCAATGGCGAACACCACGTCGTCGCCGTCCGCCTCCAGCTCCACTCCAATCGTCTCGTCCGCCGGAACTACCATCGGCCGGGCGCTCAGCGTGTGCGGGCAGACCGGGACCACAACAAACGCTTGCACCGTTGGCTCGATGAGCGGACCCCCGGCGGAGAGCGCATAGGCCGTGGAACCCGTTGGCGTTGCGACGACAATGCCATCCGCTGGATAGGTGGCGAAGATAGAACCTCCGAGCAGCGTGCGGAGCTGCAGCATTCGCGACATCTTGCTCTTGATGAGCATGTCGTTAAGGCCGACCCCGGAGTGGACGCATTCGCCGCCGCGCCAGATCTCGGCGCGGAGCATCATCCGCTCCTCCACGCTCCTCTTCCCCTGAAGCAGATCTCCCAGTACGCTGAACAGGTCGCGTGGATGCGCTTCGGCAATAAAGCCGAAGCGCCCCATATGCACTCCCAGTATCGGCACGCCTCCCGGGGCGGCCATGCGCGCCGCTTTCAGGATCGTTCCATCGCCTCCGAGAGTAACGATGAACTCCGCGCTCTGCCATGTTTCGAGGTCGGCCGCAAGTGCCGGCTGCCCCAGACGGCTGGCGGCGTCCGGGTCCACCAGCGCGCGCACGCTGTGCCGCCCGAGCCACGCCACCACTTCGCGAGCGAAGTGGAGCGCCTCCGGGCGGGTCTGGTGCACGACAATGCCGACGCTTCTCTCCATCGCGACCTCTGCCTGCTTCCTGTTAACGTTTCAGCGTGAACACAACCAGCGAATGGGGCGGGAGCGTAACGCTGCCGCCGTTCAGAAAGCCTTCGGGGAGCTGGAACTGAGCCGGGCGCACGGCATCCGGGTTCTCCAGCGTATTCCGTACCCCTGGCTCCGCGCCCGTCAGCAGTGAAGCGGAGACGCTGCGCGAAGCGAAGCCCTCCACCTTGAGGCTGAACGGCCGGGATTCGTCGAGGCAGCGGTTCACGGCGAATACCACAAGCGCGCCGCCGCTCCTGGAAATGGCCGAGAAGCAGTCCACATCCGGGACATCCTTCACGCCCGGGAGAAACCCGCGCTGCGGGACATCGCGTCCCGGTCCGGTCGTCGCCGTCTCGACAGGTGCTGAGGGTTCTGCCGCCGCGTAGAGCTGCTGGGTCCAGTACTGTGGGTCGACCGTGACGACTCCGGCCGGCTTCTTGATGCCTCCGCCGTGCATAAATGCTGTCATATTGGCGAGGGTCACCCAGTCACTGTTTCGGAGCATCGCATTTAGCGCGAGCGCATTGTAGATGGCTCCGGCCAGAGAGTTATGGTTCGGGCTCTCGAGCCAGCGATTTCCGCCAATAATAATCCCCCACTCCGTGACGGCGAGGCGCGTGTAGGCTCCCTTCCCGAGGGTCTCCTGGATAACGCGCGCCGTCTCCGGAAAGAGAGTGCGGTCCATCCAGGTGGGGTGCGCCATCGCGCTCTCGTACTGTTCGGCGTAGCCAAAGCCGCCGAGTCCGCCGGGGAGCGGCACCAGTGGGTGCATTGAGATCCAGTCCGGCGCAGGCTTTCCGTTCGCGGTGGCCGCCTTTAGCAGGCGCAGGTTCCACTCCTGATCGCGCGCGTACCCATCGCCAACGAACTCATCCGCCTTACCGTTCGCGATCAGGCGAAGGTGCGGGTCGGCCGCGAGCATCGCGTCCCGAAATCGGGCGTATCGATCGGCGTACTGCTCCGAGCTGGCGTGCCCTATCTGCCATCCTCCGTAGAGTTCGTTGCCTACCTCCCAGATACGAACATCGTAGGGGGCTCGATGCCCGTTTGCGGCGCGTTTTGCCCCCCAGGGATCGGTGACTGGTCCGTTTACGTATCGCACCCACTCAGCGGCGGACTCAGCGGAGCCATTGCCGGCATTGATCGAAATCTGAGGCTGTGCACCAACCTCGCGGATAAATCGGAGCGCCTCATCGGTGCCGAAGGAATTCGGCTCGACGCCGCCCCAGGCCGGGTTAGGCCGTGTGGGGCGCGCATCGCGCGGTCCGATGCCGTCGTGCCAGTCGTAGCCGCTCACGAAGTTTCCGCCCGGCCAGCGGAGGAGCGGGATATGCCATTGGCGCGCCCGCTTCACGACGTCCGTATCCGCGCCGCGAACTGCGTCCATCGGGAATATCTCGATCTGGTCGATGTCCACCGCCCCGCCGGAAGCGTGACTCACCACCAGACGTGCTGGCTCACCCCGGCCGAGGGCGCCTTTGCGGAGGATGAATTGGGCCTCCGCCCGCATCCACTGATCGGTGGCCGCGTCCGTCTGCCAGGAGACCAGCTTCTCGGCCGCGCGAGCTCCCGCGCCGAAGATGCCTATCTCCAGGACACCACGGTCGGCTGCGGCGCGCACCCAGCAGGTGATGCGGTAGCTGAGCTCGCGGTGAGCGGGCAGGAAGACGCGCTGCTCGAGCCGGGATGGGGCCTCTTCGCCCGCCGGAAGGCGTACGCAGCGCGGCGAGAGGTGTCCAACCTCAGCCCATGTCGCGCCCTCTAACTGCCATCCCTGCGGCGAACGGTCGTTGGAATCAATCGATTCGAGGTTGGGATTTATGACGACGTCGGCCCAGAGGCCCGGGTATATCTCGTCGCCGAGATGCTCGATGAAGTTGCCAAAAATGTTCTGCTGAATCGGGGAGTCGGCATGGTGCGTGGCCCGTACCGTTACGCTCGTGAGCTTCTCTGGCGTATCGTCGACCCTATGGTACTGGAACAACTCGCGGGTGGGTGCGAGTACGCGCCGCGGCGGGGTGCGCTGCGTTCTGGTGGTTCGATTCAGGACGGGCATTGGGCGCTCTGGCTGCCGGGCGCGCCCCTCCAGGGCTCGCCCACTCACGAGCGCAGCGCATAGCGCT
>JBBRJW010000491.1:0-3555 GCA_038218705.1 Chthonomonadales bacterium
CTGCCAGGTGGCCTCGGCGTCGAGGCCCAGCGCGCTCACGGCGCCCACTCCGGTTACAACCACGCGTCGTTTTGTCACTGTTCGCCGTCCCCTCTGTCCCCTGCCGATAATACTTCCGGTTGAGGCGTCGGTATCCCCCGAGCGCCGCCGATTTCGATCGCGCATCGAGTGCGCCACGAACCACAAAACGCGTCACGCCGGGCCCCGAGACCCGGCGTGACGCGCATTCAGGGGCAGGTCCCCCCGCCAGCCTGTCTACCGCTCGTCCATCGGGACCCATCGCCGATTATGCTCGCCGGCATAGACCGACTGCGGCCGAATAATCCGGTTCAGTCGCTGCTGCTCGAAACAGTGGGCGATCCAGCCTGCAGCGCGCCCGATGGCGAACGTTGGCGTAAAGAGCTCCGCCGGCAGGCCGAGGCCGTGCAGAAGCAGAGCGGTGTAGAACTCCACGTTGGTCTGCAGAAACCGGCCGGGCTTGTACTCCTCGAGGAGGCGAACCGCAATCTGCTCTACATGCATTGCCAGGGCATAGAGGCTCGTGTCGCCGTCCACGGCATAGAGCTTTTCGGCCGCCTTCGCCAGCACGTCCGTACGGGGATCCCGCACCTTGTAGATGCGATGCCCAAAGCCCATCAAGCGCTCGCCGCGCTCCAGCTTGGCACGAAGATAGGCTTCCGCCTGGTCTTCGGAGCCTATCTCGAATACCATTGCCAGCGCCGGGCCAGGCGCTCCGCCGTGCAGCGGGCCCTTGAGCGCGCCAATCGCGCCAACCACTGCAGAGATAATGTCCGAGCGGGTCGCGATAATCACGCGCGCGGCAAATGTCGATGCATTGAGTCCATGATCCAGCACGCAGTTGAGATAGGTCTCGAGCGCATGCACCTGCTCATGGCTCGGCTCCTTACCTGTCAGCATGTAGAGGTAGTTGGAGGCGTGGGTCAGGTCAGGCCGCGGAGCGATGGGCTCCTCGCCCTGTCGCAGACGCCAGTAAGCCGCCACGATCGTCGGGAACGCTGCCGTAACCGTCAGCGCCTCCTCCTGCGAATCGTCGCTCCCGAACGCGTCGTACGTGGCCGGCAGAGTGCCCGCCGCCGCCCGAAGCGCATCCATGGGCGAAGCCTTGATGGCTGCAGCGGCGCGAAGTACCTCAAGCGTTACTGCGGGAAGTGCGCGGCGCTCCGCCAGGGTTCGCGTGAGACCATACACCTGCCCGGCGCTCGGAAGCACGTCGTTCCAGAGCAGGTAGACCGTCTCCTCAAATGTTGCGCGCTCGGCGAGCTCTTCCACCGGAAAACCCGCGATAATTAGCTTGCCGGCCTGTCCGTCCACGGAGCTGATTCGCGTCTCAGCAGCGACCACGCCATCAAGTCCGGATTGTACCCCTGATAAGCTCACGTCTCTCCTCCTTCTCTTTGCTCGCTCGATATGCTAGAATATGTACTGCTGGTCTATCTGTTGTCAATCTTGATTTCAGAATCGACCTATATTCCAGCCGACGCAGGCTGAAGCGAGGGGACGAACATGCTTGGCAAAGCCTATCTGACCGCTGAGGAGGCCGCTCGCGAGCTCGACATTACGATGGCGACGCTCTACACCTACGTGAGCCGCGGCCTCATCCAGTCCGAGACGACGGCGCAGGGACGAAGGGAACGTCGCTACCGTATTGAAGATATTACCCGATTGAAGCATCGGCAGCAGATTCGCCGGGACCCGAACAAGGTGACGGATGGCGCGCTCCACTGGGGAGTTCCTGTTCTCGACTCCGCGCTCACGCTGATCAACGACGGCAGATGCTTCTATCGCGGCCGCGACGTGGCCGAGCTCGCGATCACGCGAAGCGTGGAGGAGGTCGCCTCGCTCATCTGGCTGGACGACGTGCACGAGTGCTTGGCACTCTTCGATGGCGAGCCCTTCACTCTCTCCGTGCCCTGCGCCACAGTAATGAAAATGCTCCCGAAGCTCACCCATATGGAGAGCTTCACAGCCCTGCTTCCGCTGGCCGCTACGGATGATCTGGCCGCATACGACATGCGGCCGCATCAGGTCGCTCAGACGGGAAGCCGCATTCTGAGATCTCTCGCACTGATTGCGGTGCATGAGACCGAGACAAAGCCGGGCGAGACCATCTCGCAGCTCCTTCAGCGCGCATGGGCGCCGACGAGGCCCGAGGCGGCAGAGCTTTTCAATACGGCGCTCATCCTCTGCGCGGATCATGAGCTCACGGTCTCGTCGTTTACCGCGCGATGCACCGCGTCGGCAGTCTCGTCGCCGTACGCGGTCGTGAGCGCCGGATTGGCAGCGCTTCAGGGCGTGAAGCATGGAGGCAATTGCGAGCGCGTGGAGGCGCTGTTCAACGAGGCCGAGACGCCTGATCGCGCTCGGGATACCATCGCCCGGCGCGTGCGGCGTGGAGAAGCTATTCCGGGCTTCGGCCTTGTGCTCTATCCGGCGGGCGACCCGCGCGGCAAGCTGCTACTGCAGCGCACTTCGTGGATCTGTCCGCAGTCCGCGGGCGTCAAACTCGGGAAGGCCCTCGCGGATGCTGGCCGGGAGGCAGTACACGAGGAGCCGCACATCGACTTCGCGCTGGTAACCCTCTGCGCGGCGCTCGATCTGCCTGCGGGCGCAGCCATCGCGCTCTATGCGCTGGGCCGCTCAATCGGATGGATCGGCCACGCAATCGAGGAGTACCAGGCCAACCGCATGATACGTCCGAGAGCGAACTACTCGGGGAGGTGGCCCGAGCCCCGCATCGGATAGTGCTGCACAGGGAGGGAGAGCCATTGGAGGCGAGCCAGGTTGCCGTGGGAACGATGGGCTGGGGCTATGCCGATTGGAGCGGCCCCTTCTATCCGGAGGCCTCGGCCTCCAGAGACTACCTCTCGCTCTACGGCCGCGTCTTTAACGCGGTGGAGATCGACTCGACCTTCTACGGAACTCCACGCAAGTCTCAGGTGATGGCGTGGGCCAGCGCCGTTCCGAACGAATTCAGCTTCTGCCCCAAGGTCCCGCGCGCCATCTCCCACGAGATGCGCCTTGCTGGCGTGGAGCCGCATCTTGAGGAGTTCGCCCACGTGATGGGCAATATGGGCACGAAGCTCGGCGCGATGCTCATTCAGCTTCCTCCCGACTTCACGCGGGACGAGCTGCCGGCCCTCCAGGCTCTCGTTCCGCGCCTGGCAGACATTGCCGCTTCGGGCGCGCGCTGGGCGCTGGAGTTCCGGCACCGTTCCCTGATGGCTCCCGACGTGCTTGAGCTCGCCGCGAACCATCGAGTCGCGGTAGTAAGCGCCGACTACGTGCGTATGGATCGCCGATTCGACCAGACCACGGACTTCGTCTACCTTCGCCTCATCGGCCGCCATGGTGAATATCCGAAGCACGATCGCACCTATGGCAACAGGAGCGCCGACATTGACGAGTGGGCCGACACCCTTGCCGGTCAGCTTCCGCAGCTTAACGCCGCTTTCGTATTCTGTAACAACGACTATGAGGGGTTCAGTCCGGCAAGCGCAAATCGATTTAAGAATCGGATTGGCCAGCCTACCGTGG
>JBBRJW010000492.1:0-3539 GCA_038218705.1 Chthonomonadales bacterium
CCGAGCTCGGCCATCCGGAGCGCCATCAGGCGGTTGGCCTGCACCATCACCGACACGCGAGAGGCTTTCAGGGAGACCACCAGGTTGCGGAAGCTGTGCCGCTCACAGATCTGAAGGTACTCCACCGCGCTCTGGACCATGCCCTCGGGCGTGTCACCGTACATCACGGTCAGCCGCTCTGCAAGCGAGCCGTGGTTAACGCCGATACGCATGGCGATATCGCGCTCTTTACATGCCCGGATCACCGGCAGCAACTCGCTCTCGATCGCGTCAAGCTCCTCTTGAATCTCAGAATCGGTGTAATCGAGCGTGCGCTGGACGCGCTTTCGGAAGACGAAGAGCCCCGGGTTAATGCGGATCTTATCCACATACCGCGCCACTTCCACCGCGATGTCGCTGCCCTGGTGGTGAACGTCCGCCACCAGCGGCACGTCCATATACTGCCGTTTCAGCTCTTCCTTGATCTCGCCGAGACACCGCGCTTCCGCCAGATTGGGTGTGGTGACGCGAACGATCTCGGAGCCCGCCCTGTGCATGGAGATGATCTGCTCAACTGCCGCTGGAACGTTGTGGGTCTCCTCGGTAATCATCGACTGGACAACGATGGGGTTCTTGCCCCCAATCCAGACCTTGCTATCGGACGAGCCGATGCGGACGGCGCGCGTATGTCGACGCAGGTACGATACTTCTGGCAGAGACATGAAAGCTTTCACTCCTGAACACGTGGAGGGCGACCGCACTGGTCGCCCCGGATGGTTCACATTATAGCATACGACTTTCAGGCGGAGCAGAGCGTCGATGGAGACCCGGCATGCAGAGATGCCCCGCTTCCAGAGGGAAGCGGGGCATCTTTTATCGCGCGGAAGGGGTCAGCCTATCGGCGCAGGAGCGCGTGTAGGCGGGCCCAGAAAACCAGCAGACGGTTCCGCAGCGTAGGCGCAGCCGGTGCATGGTAATTACGAGGATCCGTGATATGCTGAAGCTCTATTCGGCCATAGCGCCGGATTGTCATCTCAACGGCAGCGTGGATTACATCAGAGCTCTGCTCGAAATGGCCTCGCCAGCCGCATACAAAGCACTCCGCGTTTGTGCCGAGATTTAGCCAGCCGCAGAGCTGGCACAGCTTAAGGTCCGACTCGCGAATAAGGGTCGCGCCCCGATTTCCCGAATGTCCCGCCTGTCTCGACATTGTTGGTACTCCCCATTCTTCAGGGACCGGGCGTATCCCGGTACATCGCTTCCGCAACAACTTCTCCTACGATCCGGAGGGCTCGCGCGCTGCATTGCGCTGGAACATCCTGCTTTGTGTGCCAAGCGCGATAACCTGCACTGTCGTAGGGCGGGTAAGGCAGGGGATGGATGAGGTCGATCATCGGGATGCCCTGCGCGATCAGGGCGATATGGTCGTCACCCACTGCCTGCCGCTCGCCGGAGCGGAACACATCGCTGTAGCCGAGGCTCTGGGCGATACCGAAAACCTTGTCATTTACCCAGGGAGCCGCCTGCTGGGAGGCGTCCTCCCGTGCGAAGAAGCAGTTCTTCGCGCCCACCATATCGAGCAGAATGCCATAGGAGGGCTGCCCGAAGAGCGGGCTGCCGCGGTAGTGCTTGGCGAAGTAGCGACTGCCGAGCTCCACGCCTTCGCCTTGCTCCTCGGGCGGTGCGCCGTCAGAGCTCTGCTGAAAGTCGCCATAGTCCTCGCCGTCGTCGAGCACAATCACTACACCGACGGGCGGCCGCTTCGCGGCGAAGAGCCGCGCCAGCTCAAGGAGGACCGCAGTACCGGAAGCGCCATCGTTCGCGCCGATGATCGGCGCGTTAGGCTTCCAGCCCTGCTTGCCATACCGAAATCGAATGCCATCGCGGATCTCGTCGGAGAAGGGCCCGTCTGCAATTGGACGGGTGTCCCAATGCGACATCAATATCACGGGGCGGGCGGATGGCTTCTGAGAGCCCTCCGGATAGAAAACGCCAACTATATTTGTGACGGGCATGCCGCGGTACGGAAACTCCTGCGTAACCGTCTTATCGGCATATTTACGGATCGTTTCCAGGAGCAGACTGCGCGTCTTCTCGTGCGCGGCCGATCCGAGCGGACGTGCGCCGAACTCGCACTGCTGCTTGAGCAGCGCAAAGGCCCGATCCCCATCAAAAACGGGATGTCCGGCCGGCAGCCCTGCGGTCTGCGCCGCTGCTGTATTAGCAGACGGCAAGTTGGGCGCGGTTGTTCCAGCCAATTGGGCAGCCGGTGGGGCCGAGTGTGCGGTTTCGCCCTGGCAGCCCGCGAGTAAGGCCGCGGTGAGAAAACCGCACAGCCAGACAACCGTGCGGGCGGAATCCGGCCACAGTCGGCGCGGGATCCCGCCCGTGATACGAGAGAAGCTACTTACCCCGATTTGCAATGCGATCGTCGCCTTTCGTGAGGGAGCGATGTCCCGCCAGATAGTCTGTTATCGCCCGCTCCAGCGTCCTGTCGGCGTCCTTCTTTTCAGCCGTTTTCCAGATCTTGGAGTAAGCGAGCCCACCATTCGCAAGCGGCGCACGCATTGCAACCTTATAGGTCTTAGCAGGCTCGATCGCCGCGCCATCCACCTTCACCGAGACCAGACGCTTCTCGCCGTCGGCGTCCGGGTTGATCACAATGCTCATCCCAGAAATCTGGAGGAAAGCGCTGTTGAACTTCGGGTAGAGGAAGAGCCCGTGCCCTACGGCCGCCCGAACCTGGTCTCCGGTCAGTTTCATTACGAAGAGATCGTCGCTCTTATACGAGAGGGTCTTCAGCACGTCGGCGGTCGACGCGCTGCCTCTGGGAATCGTGACAGATTCCTCGAAGGCGCTTGCATCGATGAAGGCGATGTCGGCCCGGGTTGCGTCGCGCATTGCATCCGCGACGACATCTCCGAGAGTCGTCTCCTTCGATCCGATATCCCGCGTAGTCAGATCTACCTCTGTTTTGAAAGTGTCGGCAAGCCCTGCGGCGGCCACGCATAGCATCGAAGCTACCGTGCATGACAGACCGGCCAGGGCGACCGCACGTCGCCCCCATGGTCTCATTCTTCGTACCTCTCTCACACTTTCCGATCGGCCTGATGGCCGATCACTTCCTCTGCTTCTCCCACTCTAAGAATGACTGCTGAAACGGCTCAATGTTTCCATTCATTACTCCGATAACATCACCGGTTTCGCAGCCTGTTCGCAGATCCTTTACCATGGTATACGGCTGGAAGACATACGAACGATCCTGGTTGCCCCACTCATTTGGCCGACTCTCGCCCCGAAGGACGGCCAACCGCGCTTCGTTCTCGCGCTCTTCGCGTTCGAGCAGGCGCACCTGCAGAACGTGCATTGCGGTGGCCTTGTTCTTGTGCTGAGACCGCTCGTTCTGGCAGGTTACCACGATGTTCGTGGGCAGGTGAGTAATGCGCACGGCAGAGTCGGTCTTGTTGACGTGCTGGCCCCCTGCGCCGGAGGATCGATAGTAATCGATTCGCAGATCATCCGGGTTGATATCGACCCGCACTTCTTCCCCGATGTCCGGG
>JBBRJW010000493.1:0-3530 GCA_038218705.1 Chthonomonadales bacterium
GTGCCCCATCCAGGTGTCGGCTGAGCGCTGGATTTCGGTATAGTAGCGTCCAACGTTTCCGCTTAGGTCCTCAACCTGGTTCTTTACCGCCGGCGCGACAAAGACGATGAGCAGGGCCACGATCAGGAAGCCGAGCAGGTACAGGGTTGCGATGGCGCGGCCCCGGGTGTGTCCGTGCTTCTCCAGGTGCCGCACCGTAGGATCGAGCAGTGCGGCCATCGCGAACGCAATGAGAAACGGCGGCAGGATGGCCTGCACCTGCCAGAGGAAGAGAAGTCCGATCAACGCCGCGAAGCCGATTGCCAGCGACCGCTGCAGGTCGCGACGTGACCACCCCCACGGATAGATATCGCGCTCCGGGATAGTGTGCGCCGCCATCTCCTCGGAACGCGCAGCCTGCGCGTCCACAGATCCGGGCTCCTCCGCACCTTCAGGCGAGCTTGCAGGCTCTTCGACGTTCCGGGGCGGCGCGAACTGCGTCGCCCCGGAGCGTGGTTCTGAAGGATGACCTCTCCTTCGCAGGATCATGAGAGAGTCTAACCGGCCTTCTCGTCGCCGTCGCCGCCCGGCTCGCCGAGCTTCTGGATCACCTGGGCGCGTGTGCGGTCGACCGCTGTCGAGACCTTCGAGCCGACCGATTTACCCAGCTCAGCCACCTTATCGCTCAGGTCGTTCAGCGATTTGCCAAGCTCATCGCGAGTCTCCTCGCCCGACTTCGGCGCGAGCAGCAAGCCAGCCACTGCCCCTACGAGTACTCCAATACCGATCCCTGCGAGAACACTGACAAGTACGCCCTTCTCATCGTCATTCGCCATTTTTACGCTCCTCCCGAATTCGTCCCAGCTTCCCTGTCCTGTCCGGCTCGCCCACCGGTCCGGGACGCTTCACGCAATGTTTCCACACGCCTGCTCGTATTCCTGCCCTCATACCCGAAAAGATTCAAAGAGCGTCTTCAGTCCTCCGGGCTCCGGACAGGTCTCCTCAGGGCGAACGGGGTCGGAAGCATCGCCTGAAGCGAGAAGACGCCGACCTGGTCCACGATCACCGGTGCGCCCGGCGCCATTAACTCGCTCATCACCTGCAGACAGGCTCCGCAGCACATCAGCGCGCCGGGCCCCGCTCCGTGCACAGCCGGGCAGGCCAGCGCAAGCCGATCGAATCGCTTTGCCCCGCCTGCCACTGCAGCGAAGAGCGCCACCCGCTCCGCACAGATGGTGAGGCCGTAGCTTGCGTTCTCCACATTGCAGCCCGTAAACACACCCACATCGGTCTCTACCGCTGCCCCAACCGCAAATCCGGAGTAGGGGGCGTAGGCGCATGCGCGGGCCGCGATGGCTCTCCTGAGCAGCCCATCTTCCTCCGGGGCGAGCTCGGATCGAGGTTCGTAAGTCATATTGCCTTCGCCTCCGCCGCCGGCTCGCGAATCTCCCGCGCGATGGTTGCTCCGCCGAGAACTACGAGTCCTGCCTCTTCACCCTCGCCGCCATAGAACACGGCCGCCTGTCCCGGGGTCACCGCCCGCTGCGGCCTATCAAATCGCGCGGTGACCTCCGCAGGTCCAGGGCCGGCCTGCACGCGTGCGGCCGCCGCCTCACCGTTGTACCGGATTTTCACAAAAGTCTCAACAGCAGGCTGCTCGGGACTGAGCGCATCGATCGCGGACCAGCAGGCGTTGTCAGCCACGAGCCCGGGCAGAAACAACTCCTCGTCCGTGCCGACAATTACCCGGTTACGGGCGGCATCCAGCGCGAGCACAAACAGCGCGCCGTTGGCGGACGCCGGCAGGCGCTTGCGCTGGCCAATAGTGAAGAATGCGATGCCGGGGTGCTCGCCCAGCACCTTGCCCTCCCGGTCGACCACTTCACCGGTCCGAACTACCGAAGGCGCTTTCTCCTGGAGGAACTGGCCATAGCCCTCGCGCGGCACAAAGCAGATCTCCTGAGAGTCGGGCTTGTTTGCAAGCGCGAGGCCCATCTCCTGCGCTATCCGGCGTGTCTCTTGCTTGCCAGAGAGGTGGCCGAGCGGCATGAGGGTTCGGCTCAGCTGCTCCTGGGTCAGCGTGTAGAGCGCATACGACTGGTCCTTAGCGGAATCGACGGCGCGCAGCAGCTCATGCCGACCGCTCCGCTCATTGAAACGGACCCGGGCATAGTGTCCGGTGGCGAGATAGTCCGCGCCCAGTTCGCGGGCATGCCGGAGGAGTTCGTCGAACTTCACGCTGCGGTTGCACTCCACGCAGGGATTGGGGGTCCGGCCGGCGGCGTAGTCCGCCACAAACCGATCGATCACCTTGTCGGCGAAGACCTCCCGGAAATTGAGCACATAGTGCGGGATTCCGATTCGGGCGGCCGCGCGGCGAGCATCCTCGACCGCACCCAGGGAGCAGCAGCCCCCGTGCTTGCCCTGGTCCGCATGCTCCTGCCAGATCTGCAGGGTAATGCCGATCACCTCGTACCCCTCCTGGTTCAGCAGGGCTGCGGTGACCGCGCTATCGACTCCCCCGCTCATAGCGGCTACGACAAGGCCTCGGCTCATACTTCACCTCTTACCGGCAATCTCGATTCGGAGCGCTCTCTGCAGCAGAGCAGTCCCCATTATCCCATACCAACCCGGAATTCGTCCCTCTGCGAACGAATCACAACGATGGCCCGGCTGCGCATTACGCGGCCGGGCCACCCTCCATCCGCAGGCTGCGGGCACTAGAGCTGAAAGACGTCGTCTTCGAGGCCCACGTTGGTCTTAACTCCGGTGTAGGCTGTGGAGCCAGCCTTTTGATTCAGGTTATTGTAGACCTCAATCTTCGAAGGAAACCAGATACCGGCGGCGACAGGCTTGGGATCGACATAGTAGTAGGTCGACATCAGCTTGCCCTCCTGGCTGTACTCTTCGCGCTTCAGAGTGATCTTCGTCTTAGGATCGATCCAGACCATCCGGTGGGAGGTATCGAGAGCCTTGTCGCGATAGCTGATGCGGAATACCGCGCACTCCACACCCTTGTATGCCTGGACCCTCTTGAACTCCGATTCCGTATATGCGAGGTAACCTGCGGAGACCATGCCGACATCGAGCAGCGTCTTGCGCTTGCCAGGAGTATCGCCAACGTCTACCGTGCTGCGCACATGAAAGGCCGGCCAGTTCACGTACTGCTTCGTACCGTTCACAATCAGCGTTGCCGTAGATGCGCCGATAAACCCATCGACCCGCAGCTTGTTCTCTTCCTTGTACCGCACCCGGATGTCACCGCGGATCTTGAAGGTGTAGCCGAAGTCCTTGTTGATCTTAAGTCCAGCTCGCTCGTCATAATCGAGAACGCGCATCGTGGCAGAGAAGTCGTCGAGACGCCCGGCGATGTAGTCCCGTATGTTGTGGCTCGGCTCGGCGGATGCGCGCAGGGGGGCGGCTGAGCCGCACAGAGCGAAGAGAGCGGTTGTGGCGAGCCCGAGGGCCCACGCGCCGCGCTTGGTCGCGAACATGTCCTTTATCTCCTTCATGGGGCACCGGGCAAAACCGCCGGCGCTGCTTGTTGAGAC
>JBBRJW010000494.1:0-3529 GCA_038218705.1 Chthonomonadales bacterium
CCGCGAGGGGAAACCACCGATGCAGGGGCGCACGCGGGGGGCGTGGAGACCGCGGGCGTAGAGACCGCGCCCGGCGCACTCCACTTCCGCGGCTAGGGAACCCGGCGCTACTCGGCGGGCGCTGGGATCGGGTCGACCAGCACCTCGCCATTCTCCACGCGGCAGGGATAATGGCCAACACAGATCGAGCCACTATAGAGGCTCTTGCCTGTGCGAACGTTGAATTCCCAGCCGTGCCAGGGGCAGATTATAACATCGCCCTCCAGCCGCCCATCGCCCAGCGGACCGTCCTGATGCGGACATGTATTCTCGGTACAGAAGAACTCACCGTCCACATTGAAGATCGCCAGCTCATGGGGGCCGGTCACGACCACAGTTCCAGATCCCGGAGCGAGGTCGGCTGCGTTCATCACCTTCACAAACGCCATGTTTCGATAATTCTCCTTCTCCGTATCGCGAGGTCTGGGTGGAAGCTCTGACTCGCCGAGACACCACTCCAATGCCCATGGCCACTCGCCGTAGCCGTAGTAGGGACTGATGTGCCCCGCCCCCGCAAGTTTATGAATGGGGATTTCCAGAAGCTGCGCCAGCCCGCTGGACTGGTCGAACGTTGAGTAATCGTCTGTATCGGAGGCGATCAGCACGGTCTCACCGACTGCCGAGCGGAGCGCCGCGGGAGCCACAGGTGGAGGAAAGAAGGCAGTCACCGACGGCGGCACGTCGATTGGAGGTATCTGCGGAACGATGTATGGCGGGGCTACGAGCAGCACCCGATCCGCCACACGGCCGGCGTTTGTGCCGAGACGTGCCGTGTAGTGGAGCCAGGTGATCGACCCGAGGCTGTGGGCAAGAACGGTCGGCAGCTCGCCGCGGCTGTTCGCCTGGATCTCCTGCATCTCGGCCGTGAGGCGGGCGACCCACGCCTCCAGGTCCGGTGCGCCGGGATCTGGCATCTTCGGTGCATGTACCGCAGCGCCGGCGTCGGCCAATCGAGCCGCGAGGTGCTCCTGCCAGTGAGCCGGCTTGTTGCCGCCCCAACCGTGAAGTATCAAGAAGAGTTTCTGGCTCATCGATCGTCTGCTCCTATTGTGGTGAGAGATGTCGGGAACGGTAGGCGGCGATCAGGTGCGAAGCTGCTCCAGGAGCTCCCAGTAGTTGGGGACCGTCTTCGCGACGCAGCCGGGGTTAAGGATGCTGACACCCGGCGAGCGGAGGCCGATCAGCGCGAGACTCATGGCAATGCGATGATCGCCGTAGGTCTCCAGGCTCGCCGACGAAAACCGCTCTGTTGGCGAGATCGTGAAGCCGTCAGGGCGCTCCTCCACAGCGACTCCGAGCTTCCCAAGCTCCGTGCAGATGGCGCTCACCCGATCGCACTCCTGCAGGCGGGAGTGTGCGACGCCCCGGATCGTGGTGGGAGTGGAAGCAAAAGGCGCAATGGCCGCGAGCGTGAGACTGGTGTCCGAGATTGCGCTCATGTCGAGATCTACTCCGCGCAGCTCTCCTGGCGGCGGGCCTTGAACCGTCAGGCCTTCCGGGCCTTCGTCGACCCGACAGCCCATCGCGGGCAGCACCTCGGTGGCAAAGCGCACGTCGCCCTGCAGCGCGCCGGACCCGAGGCCCGGCACCGTCACCTGCCCGCCGGTGAGGGCGGCGGCGGCAAAGAAGTAGGAGGCCGAGGAGGCGTCGGGCTCGATCGCGTAGGCTGCCTGAGCCCGGTACTGCTGGCCTGCCACCACCGAGCAGAGACTCCCCTCCAGCGTCGAATCCACGCCCCACTGCGCCATCATCCGCCGCGTTATCTCAACATAGTGGGGCCGCAGTCTGCCCTGAATCTCCAGTGTCACGCTTTCTCGGGCGCATGGAGCCACCATCAGCAGGGCGGTGAGGAACTGGCTGGACGCTTCGGATTGGAGGGGAGCCCTCCCGCCCGGCAGGTAACCCGGCGATGTAATCGAGAGCGGCGCAGTGCCTGCGCCGGCGAGCGAGAGCGCGGCAGCGCCGAGGTCGGTCAGAGCGTCGAGCAGCGGCTGCTGCGGGCGCTCCCGCATGCGAGGAACTCCGTCCAGGGTGTAGGGGCCGCGGCCGAGCGCGCAGAGCGCGGCGAGAAAGCGGATAGACGTTCCTGAATTGCCGATCCAGAGATCCGCGCGTTCTGCCGGGATTCGGCCGCCCCGGCCTTCGACGCGAAAGCGCTGAGCCCCGGCTTCGGCCTCGACGGCGATGCCGAGTCTTCGCAGCGATTCGGCCATCACCTCCGTGTCCTCGGAGAAGAGCGCGCCCTCCAGAGTCGAAGCGCCGCGAGCCAGCGCCGCGAGGATCATCGCGCGATTCGTGAGGCTCTTGGAGCCAGGCACGCGGATCGTGCAGTGAGGCGGGAGCGCAAGGGGCTCCACCGTGAGGCGGTCGGGGTAGGTGGGCGTCGGCATGCGCTCAGGCTCCTTCCATGGGCGGCAGATCGGCCGGTGTGTTCCAATTTGCGAAGCTGAGCAGCCCCGGGTCGGCCTGGCGCAGCTCGGACTCGACGGCGCGGCGAACCCGCAGCTGCTCGAGCGCCCGATGCGCGGCGCGCCCTCCGCCGGAGAGGAAGGCCTGCAGCTTCGACAGCGCGGAGTGATCGTAGAGAGCGCAGAGCGGCTCAGGGCGCTCGTCGATCCAGGGCACAACGGCATCCAAGCCTGCGCGATGCAATGAGCGGAGCAGCCTCAGCAGCTCGGGCTGCAGGCCCGGCATATCGCAGGCGAGGACGATGTGCGCCCCCGGCCCCAGGTGCGCAAGCCCGGCGGCGATGCCCGCAACCGGACCAGCATCTGGAAGCAGGTCCTCGCAGCTCTCCACGCCCGGAAGCCGGTAGCGCCCGGAGCGGTCGGTAACGATCACCACACGGTCGGCGGCCTGGCGCGCCGCACTCACGGCACGCTCGAGCAGCGTCTCCTTCCCGAGGCGGATCAGGGCCTTGTCGCGGCCCATGCGGCGGCTCTGCCCGCCGGCCAGCACGATTGCTCCATCCGTCATAATCTACCCTTCCGTCCAGCGCGTGTGCCATTATAGCCGGTCCGGCGGCCGAGAGGGAAGAGCGTGGATGGTTTCACCCGGGCGCGAGATCCGCCCCGGTTTGCGGCCATGCCGCCGCGACCAGGGGCAGCGTCCTGCGCCGGGACGCGGTGCAGGCGCTCAGTCGCCGAGATGGTGCGGGCCCGGGTTCGGCTCCGATGAATTGATACAGGTGAGATCGTAGGAGTGATACCTTCTGAACGTGGCGTCGCCCGTCTGACCTCCCACGCTGCTGGAGCGTGGCACCAGGTGAAAGTTGTAATCGCCGGCAGGAAGCTGGACAGATCCGGTGCCACCCGCAGGCGCTTCGATCCGATACGATCGGCCATCCCGGGAGGTAAAAAGCAGGAGGGTATCCCCGTCGGTGGCATTCTCCAGCGAAATTGTCGGCGTCTCCATCGGGCTGGCCCGCTCGACGAATGGCCCGCCACCTCCCCCGTTGGCTGGCTCGGATACGGGCGACGAGCCCCTTCCC
>JBBRJW010000495.1:0-3526 GCA_038218705.1 Chthonomonadales bacterium
ACTGCATTGGGCACCACTTCGGCAGGTCCGGCATAGCCTTTCGAGCGAACCACCTCGAGGGCTTCGTTGTTTCGCCCAACCACATAATCCGCCTCCTGCAGCACGCTGGAGCGGAACCACTCAAAAGGAACGGGCAGGGACTTGTTGAGGTTCTGCTCGGTCTCCGAAACGATGGCAGCGCGGGGGGCAATGCGCCGCCGGACGCGGCACGCCTGCACGCTTACGAGGCCCCAGGGCTCCTCCCAGAGATCGATTACGTCCGGCTTGAATTCCCGAACGATAGCCGCCAGCCGGGGATACCAGTGGAGGTAGAACTGCGCGAGACCCACCCAGGGCCAGCAGACCCTCTCCCGGCGCAGGTCGAAATCGGCCGGCTCGGGCGCTTCCGCATCACGCCACTTCCCGTAGTGCATCCACCGACTCGGAGTGACTACAAGGAGCTCGATAGACGGCGTGCTTGCGAGAAGGCGAGCTTTGGG
This sequence comes from Chthonomonadales bacterium, assembly GCA_038218705.1. Lineage (GTDB taxonomy): Bacteria > Armatimonadota > Chthonomonadetes > Chthonomonadales > Chthonomonadaceae > JBBRJW01. The sequence continues at coordinate 480 of JBBRJW010000495.1, forward strand.
CTGCCCCTCGGTGCGTGACTGGCAAGTATGGGAAATGAGTAGTACGCGCATATGTGGGGTCCACACGGAGAGATCAGTGACCGACCGGAAGGCAGCTCTTATAGATCTCGCAGGTTGCGGCGGCCATTCGCCCGGCAGTATATTGGCCCTCAAAGCGAGCGCGGCCGGCCGCGCCCATTCGGCTGGCCTGCTGAGGATTCGTCAGGAGTGTCCTGAGCGCATTCGCCAGCGCGGCCGGGTCCGAGAGGGCAATGAGCAGGCCACTCTCGCCATCGATGACGATCTCCGCAGGACCGCCAGACATCGTCGCCACTACCGGAAGGCCCGCCGCCATTGCTTCGACCAGCACAAGCCCGAACGCCTCCTTCAGGCTCGGGAGAACCATGATATCAGCGCGCGCCATAAGCGTCTGGACGTCCGTTCGGAAACCCAGCAATCGAAATCGGTCCGAAATCCCGCGAGCCCTCAGTAGGGCCTCCAGTTGCGGACGCTGGCTGCCATCCCCTGCGACGAGCACCACTGAGTTCGGGAACTCCCCTGCTAAGGTGGCAAACGCCTCTGCAAGAATGTCGACCCCTTTTTCAGCCTCGAGCCTGGAGGCGCAAAAGATCAGCATCTGGCCGGACTTAACACCCAGATCGCATCGGTCGCTCACTCGCTCCGATGGCTCTGCTGGAAGCGGCGCACTGATTCCATGAGGGATAACGCTGCACCGCTCCGGCGTCGACTCTCCGCGCTGGAGGAGTGCGGCGCGAACGGCATTCGACGTTGCTATCGTATGCGCGACATTCCTATTAACCCAGCGATGGGCATAATGACTGATCGTCCCCTTCAGCCCGGCCTGGGTTGCGTGATTGGGCTCCATGAAGTGCTGCGTTGCCACAAGGGCGCCCTGGCCCACCTGTGACAGAGCGATGGCCGTAGAGAGCCGGGTTCGCCCGTTATGGGCATGCACGATATCGCATTGCCCGGACCTGAGCATGGTTGCAATGGCAGCTATCGCCGGCCGATCGATCAGCCCACCCTTCTGTATTGTAACCACAGGAATACCTTCGGCACTGGCGCGCGTCGCTAGCGCCGCCGGCGAAGGACATCCGATCACAGCCTCCACGCCCAGTGTGCGCAGGCCGCGAGCAAGCTCCAGTATATGCGCTTCGGTGCCTGCGAAGACGTCGGCATCAGTAAACAGAAGTACCTTCACTTCGCGGCCCTCGTTGGGTAGATGGGCAATATGATAAGCCTGCCCGGGCCCTTACCGCCGAGAGCGGCCACTATCCCTCTGCCCCTGCTCGTCGACTGGCAAGCGGCCCCTTCATCTCCACGTCGACGGACGCCACCGGGGCGAGCGACCCTCGCACTCGATTCTTCACGCGAAACCAGGCAGCAGTAGCCATCCCGGCCCCGGCCCAGCTCGCCATGAGGATGCCCCGGCTCCAGTAGTGGTCTACCAGGCCGTGCACAAATACGTTCAGGATTCCCGCAGCGCCAATAACAACCGAGCTTGCCAGGGGATCGGTCTTGGGAAGGAGCTTGATCGATTTGAGGCACATTCGGGCGAAGCTGAAGTGGATCAAGAGGAACGCAGCCAGCCCGAGCACGCCCGTCTCTGCCAGACAGGTCCACACAACGTTTGTTGCATCGTACTCCTTCCGGAGTCCGACGCCGTTTCCGAAAACAGGGCTCTGCTCCCACTGCAGCCTTGCGTAATCAATCGATCGGTAGCGCGCATCGATGTTCATCGACGTCGAATTGAAGTCGGCGGCATAAGTCTGCTTCTCCGCCGGCAGGGAGCGCCAGACGATGACGACTATCGGAAGGAGAACGATCGCCAGTCGGACCGCCATTTTCAACTGGCCTCGCAGCACGAAGAGAGCGAAAAGACCAGCGAGGGCGCCTCCCCATGCGCCCCGGCTCAGGGAGAGGACGAGCCCCCCGGCAAGCAGAACGACGGCTCCGGCGGAGACCATTCGGGAACGAGCGGAAGGCGCACCAAGGTAGAGTTCACTTGCAACGATAAGACCGCCTGCCAGGGAGGCTCCGATACCGTTCTTATGCAGTCCAAGGATGTACGCGGACCCGGAAATCATCTCCATCACTGCCAGGAACCCGCAGGTGACTACCAGCGCGATATAACACGCTCGGAACCCCTCTGGCCGATCGGTAAAATGGCTGAAGAATATCTGCGCGATCACAAAGTAGAAGAACATCTGAAGCATCGACGGGATGACGGAGTCGCGCCACTGCGTCACCGAAGAGATGGCGCAAAGACCGAGGTAGAGAAGGATCGGCCACGCGGTTGGCCCGACCCGAATAGGCCGCCCCCCCGTCAGCTGGCGATAGATGAACCCCATAAACGCGACAAGGAGGCATATCTCGCCTATCGAGAAGCGGAACGGCCCGACGCCACTCGAAAGGTCCTCCTGAAAGACCGATACGGCAAACGTAACCGCTGCCGCCCACTCCGGAGCGACGAACGCCAGGGTGCCAAACACCACGGCGAAGCATGCTCCGTACACAACCGTGGGATCCTCCACGGTGTAGTAAGCACCAAGCGAGAGCATCGAGCCTACGAGGATAAGCGCGCCTAACAGCGCCTTGGGAGGCCCCTTCTTATTCTGTGCGAGTTCCAAAGCGTCTCCATGAGGCAGTGCCTAATGCTCACCTTACCGTCTCGGGAACACCGTGCAGGCGAGTTTGCTATTCTACCATACTGGCTTGTTTGGGCCGCTGAACGGGCGTGCGCATGCATCCCCACGAGGTGGTCTGCCGCCACACCAGCCAGAGGTGAAGCCGCAGCTTGGCGAGCGCGGCCCCGCGCTTAACCGGCAATGCAGCCGTCCAGAGGACCGACCGAAGAAGCGAGCCAACCGCCATAGCGCCTCGAAACGCGACGAGACCGACCCTCCCATGATTCTTACGCTCATAGTAGTCGAGGCTCTCGAAGAAGTGTCGGTTGATCCTGGCCTTTTCTGCTGCGCCACTGGCCCCGCCCAGGTGAGTCACTACCGCCGTTGGGGCAAATCGCACTGTCCAGCCGGCGTTGTGCA
>JBBRJW010000496.1:0-3524 GCA_038218705.1 Chthonomonadales bacterium
GATCGAACAGATACATCAATTCAGCGCCTGCCCCCAGAACCGCTTCCAGCATCCGCGTGTATTCGTCGGGCTGGTCCGGGCCGGGAGAACTCGAAAACGCGATTTGGGTTGCGGGATCGGGCACGGGTGTGCGGTCTCCTCATGTGAGCGGTGGCAAGCAGTAAGCAGGAAACTCTGGACGTCGCTAGCCCTTCAATTGGACGTGCCGCCTCGACTCAGGGTTTCCCTCTGGAAGTTACGGTCCCGGTAAGGCGTGAGTTTGCGAGCGGGCATAGATCCACGCTTTCACCGCATTTGCCTGGGGATCCCGAGGGATGAGTCCCGGTCGCGCAATCTGGAGGCGGAGCAGGGCCTCCGAGTAGGGCATGCTCGCTCCGATTGACTCGCGAGCGGTCAGCACGGCTCCGGTGCGCTCCAGGCCCGCCCTGCAGTGTACATAGACCCGAGCCTGCGGGTTATCGAGAGTCGTGTTGAGCCAATCCACCGCGTCCGAGAGCGCCTCCTGTGTGGGAGAGCCCATCTCGCGCATTGGAACGCTCTTGCGCACGATGCCGGCGGAGGTCATCTGCTCAATCGCTCTTGCGCGCGGCGATTCTGGGGGGACCTCGCGCTCCTCACGCAGATCGAGAACATGGGTAACCCCGGCGGCGATGAGAAGTTCCACGTCATCGGACGACAATGGCTCGCGACCTGCAAGTAAGTTAGGATCCAACGTGGAAAACTCGAAGGGTAGGGTCTTTGCCATAACGTAGGAGCCTGCTTCCTGGCGCGTAGGCGCGCCGCTGCTAGATAGTACCCCGGAACCCTCGCGGCCGGAACCCGGGTGAACGCTCTCGCACAACCATATGCCGGACCCGGACCTAATGGAGAGCGAGAACCGGTGCACCTTTGAAGGGCAGCCAGGGCACTCCCTGGGACAGGGGCATCAGCCCGGTTGAATGCAACTATTTTGCTGGCTGGGGCGTTCTAGTGATTGTTTTGCCAGCTCAGTTGGCAGATCAGCCTTAACCCCGAAAGATTCCATAAGGAGACGCGCAATGCCCCAGATTACCGTTGAGGGCGAGAAGAGCTTTGAAGCCGAGAGCGGCAAGAAGCTCGTGCTCGCCATCGAAGACAACGGCATCGACATTCTGCACCGGTGCGGCGGGAACGCCCGCTGCACTACGTGCCGGGTGGAAGTCCTGGAGGGCGAAGTGCCCCCCATCAGCGAGGCTGAGATCGAGGCGCTTGAAGAGCCGGAGCTGATTGCGAAGTTCCGCCTCTCCTGCCAGCTTCGATGCGAGAACGACCTGACAGTGCGCGTCGCGCGCCGCTCTTCGGTCGATGGCATCACCCCGGGGCCGCGCCCCGAAGCGTGACTCTCGCTCCCGAGCGCTTCCTGCGCCCCTGCCTGGCCAATCGACCAGACGGGGGCGCAGCTGCATTCGGCCGTGTGCCCGGGAATGCTACAGGATCTTGCGGGCGAGGTAGCGCGCGGAGCGGACCAGCTCGTCGATTCCGCTGACGCCATCCTCGATGGATACCCAGCCGTTAAACCCGGCGGAGCGGAGGATTGCGAATATCCCATCGAAGTCGATGATCCCCGTGCCGATCTCCCCGTGGATGAGCTGCGTATAGTCGGTGATACCCCCCACGCCGAGGCTCACGCCCGGGCGGGGCCGCCGATCGCTCGCATGCATGGTAACGACGCGGTCCGCCACGCGGCGCAGCAGCCCGAGCGGGTCTTCGTTGGCGAGCAGCGTGTTCGAGGGATCGAAGTTGACGCCGAACCAGGGCGAGTCGATCCGGTCCACAATCTCGCAGAAGATCTCCATCTTCTGGGCAAACTCCGGGTAGTCCCAGTAGTTGTCCTTGAAGTGATTCTCCATCACCAGGATCACCCCGGCATCCTCTGCCTCGGGCAGAAGCGAGGTAATCGCCTCAACCACCCACTCCACGCCCTGCGCGCGGCCCACTTCTGGCCTTCGCTGGCCGCTGAGTACCCGGCAGGTACCGCCGCCGAGGGCGGAAGATGCGCGGATCATCTGCCGCTCGCGCTCCACCTCGGCCGCTCGCCGGGCAGGGTCGGGGTCGGTGAAATCTGGCGAGGCGCAGAACATCGGCATCGCGAAGCCCGCGCCCTCTATGGCGGCGCGCACTTCGGCCAGGTACCCGGGATCGAAGCCCTGCAGGAAGCCCTGGTACATCTCCAGGCCCGTCACTCCCTCGGGCTGGAGGGCGCGTTTTGCCTCTTCCACCCAGTCGAAGATCGTCATTGTGCGATCGACGCAGAGCGCGTCCATGTAGCACTTCGGAAAAGCCGCCAGCTTCATGAGAGTGAGCTCCCGAGCAGTTTTGTGCGCCGCGCTGCGTGCGAGTTCGTCTATGCGAGAATCTCACGCACGACGCGGGCTGGCTCGACGCCGATGAGGCGCGCGTCGAGGCCCTGGAACTTGACAGTGAAGCGGTCCGGGTCGATGCCGCAGAGCTCGAGCAGGGTCGCGTGCAGATCGTGCATGGTAACCACGTTCTCGACGGAGCGGTAGCCAAAATCGTCCGTCGCCCCGTGCGTGATGCCGCCCTTGATTCCGCCGCCCGCCATCCAGAGCGAGAATGCATTGATGTGGTGATCCCGGCCCGAGCCCTGGCCCATCGGGGTACGGCCGAACTCTCCGCCCCAGATGATGAGGGTGTCTTCGAGGAGTCCGCGCTGTTTGAGGTCGAGGAGGAGCGCGGCGCTCGCCTGGTCGGTTTCGCGGGCCGAGATCGGCAGATTTCGCTCGATGTCGCCGTGATGATCCCACGCCCGATGGTAGAGCTGAATGAAGCGGACGCCGCGCTCCGCCAGCCGGCGCGCCAGCAGGCAATTCGAGGCGAACGTACCGTCGCCGGGCGTCTTTATACCGTACATGTCGAGTATCTGTTTTGGCTCTTTCGACATGTCCGTAAGCTCGGGCACGCTCGACTGCATGCGAAAGGCGAGCTCATACTGCGATACCCGCGTCTGGATTTCTGGATCCAGGCGCTCACCGGCGAGCATTCCGTTGAGCCGCTGAACTTCGTCGATCACCAGCCGCTGTGTCGACTGGCAGACCCCCTCGGGACTCCCGACGTAGTGAACGGAGTCGCCTCGCGTCTGGAACTGGACGCCCTGAAACTTCCCCGGGAGAAACCCGCTCGACCACTGGCGGGCCGAGACCGGCTGCGCGCCCCCGCCCTGGCCCTGCGATACCATCACAACGAACCCTGGCAGGCTGTTGGTCTCCGCGCCGAGCCCGTAGAGGAGCCAGGCGCCCATGGAGGGCCGGCCCTTGACGATGGAGCCGGAGTTCATGAAGGCCTGAGCAGGATCGTGGTTGATCTGCTCGGTCACCATCGAGCGGATGACGCAGATGTCATCCGCGATGGATCCGATGTTAGGGAAAAGCTCGGAAATCTCGGTGCCGCATTCCCCCCATTTCTGGAACTTCGTGAACGAGCCGCGCGCGATGAGCTTGCTGCCCTGAAGCTGCGCGAGCTGCTGCCCGGCGGTGAAGGACTCGGGA